>CAUQIL010000009.1:0-14832 GCA_963518195.1 uncultured Candidatus Saccharibacteria bacterium
TATTGAGACTATTAATCTCTTCATTATTCCAAGTTAGTGGAATTTTATATTCAAGTGCCTTCCAAGAATATAACTGCACATTATCACTTCTTGAAAACACAGAAATCAATAGTTTTTCAATCTGATTTTTATTCATTAATTCCGCAGGTTGCATTGTTGTGATAATATCTGAGCGATTATCGCCAAGTAGTGGATAGAAGGGGTTCTTCATCGTAAGCGTATTTTTTACATAGCTAGTACTTCCAATCACTAAGATTGAGAAAAGTATCGAAAATACTGTCATTCCAAACAACTTATAATAGTCGGCAGCCTTAATTTTTTTCTGTACCATAAGGATAGTCAAATAGATGGCCAGTGGTAGAATACCAGCTGCGATCAATAGAATACCAGTTAGTTTTAGATTAGCTAAAATACAAATGCTAAAGAAGAAGATGAATAATAGGTCAACCGTAATTCGTCTATTTTTTATTAGCTCAAAAGTGATCAAGCTAATCGTTGCAATATAGATATAGAAGGCAATGGCTAGATTTCCGTCGATGTAGAAACTGAAAAATTGTGAAATCACTACTGGGGAAAAGACTGTTACACAAGCTAAGACTATGCTTTGTAAATTCTTAAATTTAAATCGTTTAAAATAATTTATCAGTATAAATAATGCTCCGCCAATCAATAGGAAATTCAGTGACTTTGCCGTCTCAATATTCCCAAATACACGGTAGACTGTAGCTCCAAAAATCCAACTTAGATTTTGATAGTGGTCTATCCAGGTAAAAATCTTAGCTCCTCGAATATGGAAAATATTATCACTATAATCTTCCGCTGTCTGATAAACTGGATTCCATCCATGTGCCATCATTCCAATCGCTCCCTTATGATAGCTATTTCCATCATAGGAGGAGTCATAAATCTTGCTAGCCACAAAAATCGCTCCAAACAACATTACTATGAATAAACCAATACTTAGTAGTTTATTTATCTGTGACTTATTATTCTTTGCTCCGATCAAGGTAAAGGTAATTAAAGTAATAATTAATGAGGACCAAAAATTAATAACCGAGATATTTAGCCTAAAGCAGAAGAGAATCACTGAAACCAGTACATCAACTACAATAAAGCCAATTAGTAACAATCCTGTACCGTATATTATTTTTAATAGTCTCTCAAATTTCTTCATAATCTCTCCCTTCTTATTTTAGTATAAATCTTGTAAAGAAATTCTGTCCCATTTCATATTTTGTAATAAAATTCTTGATGAAAACCTTTGATTCATTATGCTCGAAGTTTGCCAGAGAACCATAATCATCACTCTCAAAACGGTACACCGAGGCTTGTTTGTAAGTATATACTAGTGAACGATTAATTTCTGTCAGATTTGTCGGGAGAGACAATAGGAGTATTAAGTTAACAATCCATAATCGATATTTCTTTACCGTCTTGTCTAGATAAAAATTTACGGTCTCAATAAATAATAGAATCATAATTGGTATTGTCGATCGATTGCCGAAATCTGCTCCTCCACCAAGATAAAAGAGCGGTAGAATCGTTAATAAAATAATTGCAAACAGCACCGTGCTTCTGTTCTTCTTTGTTAGAATTGCCAAGAAGATCGAAACTTCAAACACTAAATAAACTACATAAGACAGTAGATATTCTCTGAGAGGAACAATATATGTCCTAGAAAACATTAATCCCACAGGACTCGAGTTTTGTTTATATAGGAATAAAATTGGTATAACACTTAGTGCCGGAATAATATTCTCAAAACAACAAGCTTTCTTAAAAGTCGCCGAAAAACCCTCTTTTCTTACATCAATTATTAGCTCACGTATCATTATTAATAAAAGACCTACCGTGGGTAGCGGTGCAAAAGCTACTGCAAGTGATAAATATAATCCAAAAAGTTTTATATTTTTATTATTCATTAGTAGCATAGTGACAATCCAAATTGGAATCGCTTGATGAAAAACCCAAAACCAATACGTGAAAAAACCATGAAAGGAGAACATCTGTAATGGTGTGTCAATGTAATTGATCATGTTAGGAAATTCAAAGCTTCCACGAATTAATAATCGGTCAAAGAAATAGGCTAGAAAATCAACTCCTGTTATCGCAATCAAGATTAACAAAATTTTTAAACTTGCTTTCTTAAAAAATCGAAAAATCAGATAGCAAATCGCCACCACTCCAAAATATAAATAGAAGAATAAAAAGAGTGAAGCCACTGTATAACTCTTACTAATTTTACCCACTGCCGCTGCCGGTAAAAACCAAGCCAAATAATAGGATAGCAGTCCTCGCTCTGAACCGATAAATTTCGCTTCTTTAGAATCAGCTTCAAAATCATACTTCACCGGCCACTTATGATTGACCATATCATGAAGCAAAGCATTTCGACTATTATAATCCCAGTTCTGAAACATTAAACCACCTGCTCCTGAAATAATATTTAATCCCAGAATCATCACTAAACTTAAAGTAATTACTTTAATATTAAAGATTTTTTTATATTCCTCTAAAGTTCTAGTCTGAATACTTTTATAAAATATCACTAGTCCATAGATAGCAGCCAACATACAGGGAATTGCTACATATACTTTAAACCAGAACCATAGCCATATCAAAATTGGTATCATTAAGAAGATATAAATGAGTAATAAAATTGTTTTATCAACCTTCTTGTAGAAGTTCAGCCAGTTATTCTCAGTTTTCATTGTTACTCCCTATTATTTAACATTAGAAACATCTCAGAGGCATGCCAAATACTAGATAGTCTTGGCCCCTTCTCATGACTATAGTGTTCATTGATCAGTTTTTGTTCTTCCGCCTCAGCTTCGGTTAATTCACCATCAAAAGTTAATGGGTATGCTTCATCCAAAATTGTCGTCAAACCATAATGACCAGGTTCTTGATGTACGCTCGCCCATTCTTTTGTCGGATGCATTGGATCTACAATATTGCCATGTTTGGCTTCTTTATAATCATTTAACCACCAAGTTAATCCCAGGTATTTATCAGGCTTTCCCAAATTAAAGTCATATCCAAGTTCAATCCTGTTTTTTCTCCCCCCGTTGATTAATAGGGCAGTCGGATAGTAACCCATTTCTTCCTCATCAACCTTACCAGTAAATTCTCCATCAATGGCTTTTTGTTTTACTTCAGTACGAATTTTATTTATCAAATCTTGTCGATTATTAGTAATCGCGCCAAGTAGATAAAGTAACTGGCCAGGATTATCTGCAGACTCTACGCATTTCGGTTCATTTTTTTCTAGTTTATTGCGACAATCGTAAATAGAACCAATCTGTTTCATCCAATTTTCAAACAGCCAAGTATTCTTAGTTTCTTCAAGTACCATAGCTGCCATCATACCCTCCCGGTACAATCCAGATTCATTTGTTTTTGCCATTAATGTTGTTCTTGGTTTTCCTTGGTTAATATTCACCAAAATTTCTTGATGTAGAACTTTTAGGATTCGACCTACTTTAGATTCTTCAAAGTTAGGTAGATTAATCTTATTTTTGCTGGTAGAAATAGTTTCAGTTGTAATATTTTCAACAAGTTTCGTTTCGCGATTATTAAGTCTATCATCTTCCCATTGGTTGTAATTATTCCAGTCCTCCCAAATTCTCGCCATGCGTCCTTTTTCAATATGTACGCCGGTTTCATCTTCATAAATTCTTGTAATTTTACCAGCCTGGTCAAGTAATAACACGGTGTACATGTTTGGGATAATCATCTCGTGGGTAAAGTCAAAACTTCGAACTGTTTGCTTAGTCTGTAAGTCAATTAATTTACCTTTTTTATAGATCAGCTTCTTGCGATCGCCCATGCCAAAACTAAAGAAATCCGAATTCTTTTTGTGGCTGATTTCATATTTTTGAATAAAATATGTCTGAGCTCTTAGCGGTACATCAAGTTCATATAGATACTCAGCTAACTCATTCGTCATTTGTTTTGTAAAATCATTTCTCAAAAATGGCTTATAATCAACCCCCGCTCTGTCTAGTGCTTCAACATTTTTTATCTCACGATTGTTCAGGTATCCAGAGAATGAAACCCATCCAACTAGGCTCACTATAACTATTACCACCCCAGCCACTACTTTTAACTTTACCTTCCTAATTACTACTGCCGCAAAAATTACTAAGCTTAATACGATTAATATTAGGATGTATTTTGGCATTGTTGCTTTGAAGCCAAATTTAGCGTGAACTTCTTGAAGATATTTTATAATACCAATCACCTGTAGGAATATATAGGTAGTCATCGTCTGTATTTTGTATTTTACAAAGAAGTCGCGCACGTAATTTAATAATCTCGTTTTTTCGTCTAAATGCGTAAAGATATAAAATAGGATTGCAATAATTAGAAAATTATAATGTAGAACATATAGAAAACTTTCATATGGATTATAAAAAATATGTAATACAAAATTAAAACCATAGGCAGAAAGTAGGGCAAAATAGATTTTTTCTTTAAAGATTTTTCGTTTAGTAAAGAAGTAGTAAAGATTGATTAAGCTAAACAAACCAAAACATATTAATCCTAACATGTTTATCAAATTACTTTTCTCTAGAATTAAACCTCCTAGTAGACCAAATTGGTATACAAATGAAGTATTCATCTGGAAGATTACACGTTTAGCGCTCCAGGTTCTTTCAATATATGTAAACTCTTCAGAGTTTTTATCCAGTACAAAGCCATTAATACTAGAGGTAAAGAAATTATTCGCAGATGGCCAAAAAGTTTTCTGCACATCAGCTAACATTACGGTGATTGAAAGTACCACTAGGAGGATCGAGCTAAATTTAATAAATTTGCACTTTACGTTCTTGTTTAAGAAGATAATTATACTAAGTAAAATTAAGAATTGTACAATATTCGTTAGTGTAAACGCTAAGCTAAAAATTCCTGCGATAACTAGCAGCGCATAATCCTTTAATTCTAATTTCTTATTGATTAGACCAGCCGCAATGACCCACATTACCATTAATCCAAACTGTGAAAATACATAGGTTTCAAAGATTGAATTAAATGCCACCTGCGTAAATGACAGTACTAAGATTACGGTTGCTAGTAAACTTGTTTTTTTACTAGCCCCAAGTTTCTGCATTAATCGATAAAATAAAGTTGCACTTAACGCGCCAACTGCGGCTTCGAAAATGACTGCTGCCACAATCACCCCAGTAATACGTCCGAGTATTCTTACGAATGGCTGTGTTAAAATCACAAATAAAGGATGCACTGAAGTTCGATAATGCAGTCCCTCCTGCATAGTCATATCTTGTAATACTCGTGGTGTGTCACCTCCGTAAAACACATCGGTTTCTGTGCCATTGGTAATTAGGTTAACAAAAGACAGTAAGAAGAGGTTGAGAGCAAAGACTACTGTAAATATTTTAAAAAACTCTTTAATTTTATCGCCGTGGCTTGTTAGAAAATCTTTTATCTTCATCTTTAACTCTTTCATCTTATTTTTCCTTACTCCACCTCGTTATTTTTTAGAAGTCTTCCTTCATCTTCTTAATAAACGCCTTCCAGCTATGCCTCTCCTCAAGCAATTTCTGCGCTGCCTCTACATATTCTTCGTATTTTTTCGGGTTCTTTCTAAAATCTTTCAGCTTCTTTACATAGCCATCAACATCTCTAATTTCTTTGACTAGGGAGCCAGTCTTTCCGTCCTGAATAAATTCATGTACGCCACCGTCGTTACTGGCCAGAATTGGTAACCCTGCCGCAGTCGCCTCAAGTAGAATATTCGGTACACCATCACCCACGCTTGTGTAGAGCAAAATGTCATAATCCTCAGTTGGCAAGCTTGAAAATCCATCAAATGCCCCTCGATAATTAATTACCGGTACACCAGTAAAGAAGTTTTTATCTACATCATCCGAAAACGCTCCAAATACATCAATCTGAAACTCCTTTGGGTCCAACTTATTTGCGATCAACTTGATCATGTCTGGCATTTTTTCTCTTGTCACTCGACTCGCCCAAAGCACCTTCACTTTTTTGTTAGCTTCAGCATGATGAACTGGTTTTATTTCATCCATGATTGGCTGATATTGGACTTTGAATAGCTTCTCATCCAGTGCGTTATTCTCGACCGATTCTTCAAAAAAAGTTTGATTGTCTGTTAAGATTTTATTTACTACTGGATAAATATCAAAAATGAATGGATCATCAAAAGAGAAGCGGCAAGTAAAGTTACTCTCTGGAATGAAGCAAGAAGCAAATACTGAGACAGTCAATTCATAATGATTTTTGATGAGCTCCTGGTGCTTATATGCCCAGGCATACGCATATTCTGAGTTAATAATATGTAGTCTCTTGCATTTAAGTTGCGTAATTACTCTTGATAATAACTCGTCTTTTTCATAAGGGGGGAGCCCCTCCGCCAATTTGCCAAACTCAATTAAATCAGTATTTTTTGGTAACATTTTTGCCCAGACATTTTTATTCGGCAAAGTTGTAATCACTGTAAACTTAGAACCCGGATAAATCTCCTCTATTGCTTTCATCATGTTTAGCATTACCTTATCAGCACCCCCTCGTACCACCCAAGGTACCATGAAAATATAATCAGGCGTATGTGTAACCGACTGCGCAATCTTCAAATAAGTTTCTCCAATCATTGACAAGTCACTTGGATCATAAATCTGGGTGCGTTTCAAAATAAATGGGTATGGATAAAGTTGAGTTTCAAGTGGATTGATTTTTGCCCATTCTCTCACTACAAATTCCGGAATTCTTCCAAGCTTATTTTTTTGATTAAATTTATTTAAAACCTTTAGGGTTAATTTTGCTGGTGGCGTAATAAAGTAGTTTAAGAAATTATTGTCTCGAATTTTTTTATATAATTTATAGCCTTTTCTCTTTAAAGAGACTTCAACTGGTACGTCAGCATGTGAATCTGCACGAAATTCACGTACTTTTGCAAAATCAAAAAACTCCATATACGGAATAATTTGATTCATATTATTACTGGAAGAAAGTCTTGAGTTACTTGATCTACGGTAAAATAGAATTGTTTCTTTCG
Organism: uncultured Candidatus Saccharibacteria bacterium; assembly: GCA_963518195.1. Lineage (GTDB taxonomy): Bacteria > Patescibacteriota > Saccharimonadia > Saccharimonadales > Saccharimonadaceae > Nanosyncoccus. The sequence goes on from CAUQIL010000009.1 coordinate 7,040, forward strand.
CAATTATATGCTTAATTCCAGCATTTGTTGTTTCGACATTAAAGACATAATCCTCATGAGAATAGCCTCCAGTCAGGTGCTGATAAGGGAACTTTAAAAGAGTAGAAGTCTTTGCCATTAGGATTGCGCACCAACGGTTTTCTCCTAGCAGTACAATTGTATCTTTCTCACGCGGCAAGGTTTCTGTTTGAATAGTCAAGACATTGTTTACTTCAGTACCGAAGGTTAAAATTCCTTCCGGATGTACGATTACTTCTTCAGTTGCGCCAATTAATGCTCCGTAGGCCACGACCAGCCAGTTATCTGAAATTAGATCGTCGCCATCTAGGAAGGTCAAATATTCACCACTAGCTTTCTGTGCTAGGAAATTACGAGATGGTCCAGGATCGCCAAAGTTGTTTTCATAAATTACTACATTTGGCATCTTTGCGTATCGCTTAAAATAATCCTTGGTGATCTGGTCACCATTATCGATATGAATTAAAATTTCATAACTAATCTTTTTTTCTTCAAGCCTCTTGGTTGCCTCAAGAATACTTCTCATCGTTTTATGCGCCACTAACCCTTCGTTGTGCGCAGTGACTGCCACCGTTAAATCGTACCTCTTCATATTAGCTTGTATTATAGCATAGTGTATCTAATGTTATAATTAAGCCATGAGAAAAGACGCTAAAAAGTCATCCTCGAGTGCAAAAGTTGTGATTATTCGTAATACCTTTCCTCAATTTTACGGAGGCGGAGAAACCTATCAACTAACTCTTTCTAGTCTTCTGTCAGCCCATTCTTATCACCCGATTATCTTTAGTTCTTCGGAAAAACTTTTAAAGAGTAGTAAGCAGTCCAAGATTTCATGTCAGCGAGCCCCCTTCCTTAAGTTCCAAAACTGGAGTGGTCTAAAAAATTTTCTACTCCCATTCTATTTTCTTTGGCAACTTTATCTTTATTTTTGGTATCGTCACCAGTTTAAAAAACTAAAACCCATAACTGTTATCATTGAGTCTCGCGATGATTTTCTCGCTGCCACACTCGCAGCCAAAAAACTAGGCATCCAAACTCTCTGGATCGATCACATGGATTTTCGCAGTTGGGTTCTTCAAAACGTTGAGCAGAAGTATAAGAATCTTATTGGTAAGCACATTTTAAAAGTTGCAAGAACAGTAGATCGTATTATCTTCATTTCGGATTACGAACGTCAGTTTTTTGAAAAGCTCATTAAAAAAACATCGTTGCCACCTTTTCAAAATCTAATCACTATCAAGAATGGCGCCATCGATACTTTTTCTGAATACCAAACTCTTCCGGTTACTCCAAAATCCTTCATTTATTTGGGTCGTCTTGAAGATTACAAGGGAATTAAGGAGCTAATTGCTGCCTTTCAGGAAATTTCATCGAACCACAAAGATGCTACCCTACATATTTATGGTTCCGGTCCTCTTGCTGATTATTGTAAGAAGCATCAAACCTCGCAGATTATTTATCATGGATTCTCCGATCAGCCCTTAGCTAAGGTTGCCTCTGCCGAAATATTTGTCTTGCCATCATATATTGAGGGGCTCAGTCTCGCCCTTATTGATGCTACCATGTTGCAAAAAGCAATCATCGCAACTAATATCGACGGTAATCCAGAGGTTGTACAAGATTCTTTTAATGGACTTCTTGTTCCAGCAAAAGATCAGCACTCTCTTGCTAAGGCTATTGATAAACTTTTACAAAACCCTGCACTTACCCAAGAATTCGCTAAGGCTTCCAGAATAAAATATCTCCATGAATTTGATTTTGCGAAAACTGTTAAAGAGCAACTAATTCCAATCATAGAAGGGAAAGATCATGTCTAAACACCCCTTGGTTTCTGTCATTGTCCCAGCTTATAATGTTGAAAAATATCTTGCTCCTTGCCTCGATTCTATTTTAAATCAAACCTTCTCTGATTTTGAAATCATCATTATTGATGATGGTTCTACTGACCGCACTCCAGAAGTTATTTCTAAATATTCTTTAGATCCACGCATTAGATCGCACACTCAGCAAAATTCTGGTATCTCCGTTGCTCGTAATCAGGGACTTAAAATGTCTCGCGGTCAATATCTTTGCTATATTGATAGTGACGACCTCATTACTAAAGATTATCTCGAAAAACTCATTACTCCACTTCTTCAAAATCCCGAAATTGATATCACTGTTTGCGGCTATCAAGAAGTCTATCAGACTCATCATTTTCACCACATTCCCACTCCGAAAATCACTTCCGGTATTCAAGCTACTCAAGATTTTCTTATCAAGCAGCAAGATCTTGATATCCTAATTTGGAATAAAATGTATCGTAAAAACTTATTTACGGGTAATCACATCCTCTATCCTGCTGGGCAGATTCATGAAGACAACCTCACTACTTATAAACTATTTTTCGCTGCAAAAAATATTCAATATTTAGCAGAAGAACTCTATTTTTATCAACGTAGAAACTCTTATATTACTAAAAACTTTACTTCCACTGAAAAGACTCTGACTCGTCTTCGTGCCAAAGAGCAGATGGCGAAAGAAGCAAAGATCTATCTCCGAACTCCTGAATTTAAGCTTATTTGCAATGTTGCACTTATTTTGGCCTATTTTGCCTACATTGATAATGCAATTACAGGCCATATTGACCAAAAATACTATCAAGAATATCGCGAGAAAGCCATTCACTCTCTTATGATTAATCAAAAAAATCCCTATCTTACTCAAAAACTCCGTCTCTATTTAGTCTTACTCTCCACGCCAAATGGCTTTCTTTATCGCATATTTCGCAAAATCACCCTAAAACAGGTATAATATAGTTTAAAATCACCAAAAAAGGAGTTAACATGAAAATTCTCGTCACCGGTGGTACCGGTTATATCGGCTCTCACACTGTTGTCGAACTGCAGAATCAAGGACATCAAGTCGAAATCCTCGACAACCTTTTTAATAGTAAGATTACTGTTCTTGATAAAATTAATCAAATTACCGGCCAAAACCCAGTCTTTCATCAAGTCGACCTACTCGATTATCAAAAAATGCGTGAACTTTTTGCCTCCACGCATTTTGATGCGGTCATTCACTTTGCTGGACTAAAAGCCGTTGCTGAGTCTATCGAGCAGCCTCTTCGCTACTATGAAAATAATGTTACCGGCACCCTCAATCTCTTGAAGTGTATGGCTGAATTTAAGGTTAATCGAATTATTTTCTCCTCTTCTGCCACTGTCTATGGTAGTACCAACTCTGGCAAGCTCGATGAGTCAATGACCACTGGTGTTGGTATCACCAATCCTTATGGAGAAACCAAGCATGTCATAGAAAAAATCCTTGAGTCCGAGGCTACTTCCCGTCCTGAACTTTCAGTTGTGATTCTAAGATATTTTAACCCAGTTGGCGCCCATATCTCTGGTCTCCTCGGTGAGGATCCAAACGGCATCCCCAACAATCTTATGCCAGTCGTTATGCGCGTTGCTGAGGGTAAAATTAAAGAGCTTCAGATCTATGGTGACGATTATGATACCCCAGATGGTACCTGTATTCGTGATTATATCCATGTAGTAGATCTCGCCAAGGGTCACCTCGCTGCCTTGAAGGCCACAGATACTCCGGGTGCCAAAGTTTATAATCTAGGCTCTGGTAAGGGTTCTTCTGTTCTTGAGATTATCAAAGCCTTCGAAGATGCTAGTGGCAAACCACTCCCCCACCGCATCTCTGATCGTCGCCCAGGTGATCTTGCCGAAATCTTTGCTGATCCAAGCAAAGCTAAGCGAGAACTTGACTGGCAGACCGAACTCACGGTCGCTGACGCCATGCGTGATACGATTAACTTCCTTAACCACCAAAATTAATTTTAGTTAAAGGTAAAAATATCGAACTTGGGGTTCGATATTTTTAAATTCATGAATTAAGCTAAACTTATTTTCGAATCTTCGCCGCCAAACTTGCAAAAGGTAGAATCAATGGATTCAGATATTTCCATTTTTTCACCATCGCCTGGTTGCTTCTTGCTACTGCTAAGGCGTGCGAAATGCGCCAGCGTATCATTACTCTAAGTAGCCAGTGTTTCTGATCTTTAGTTGGATTGTCTCCCACCCATGTTTTCAGGTAATTAAAACTCCTTTGCCAATTCTTCCAAGGTAGGGAAGAACTTGCTACGGTACTAGTCTCGGTTCCATAATGATAGATATAATATGGTTTTGCTAAAAATTTTAAATCCATCAGCCCTTCAAGTCTGGCACATTCCAAATAATGTAAAACAAAATTTGTATCTTCCGCGAAGTCCCATCCAAGCGGAAACTCTAAGTTGTATTTTTTAATAATTTCAGCTCGAAACATTTTGTTTACAGAAGCATATAGTCTTCCGTCCGAGGCCAAATTCTTCAAAATATAGGTCTTATAATCTTCATCCGCTTCACGTTCCTTTATTTGGTTTGTGAACATTTCTTTTTCTGTCTTTTGGTGAATTCTCTTATATAAAAATCCTGCAGTTACTACCGCCACGCTCTTATTAGTTAAAAGCTTGCTCATTTCGCTTAAATAGTTTTTAGATACCATATCATCAGAGTCAATAAATGCTACCAGTTCCCCGTGCATCTTCTTTAAAGCTGTATTCCTTGCGGCGGCAGGCCCAGCATTTTCTTGCTGAATCAGTACAATTTTTTTCTTAGAATCAGTCAATTTTTGTTGACGGCAAAACTCCGATAATAGGGAAAAGCTATCATCTTTTGAGCCGTCATCCACGCAGATAATCTCCAAATTTTCATAACGATCCTTTACTAGTCGATCCAGTAACTTTACTGCCTTGTCTCCCGTATTGTAGATCGGAATAATAATCGATATGAGGGGTGTCTTCATACGCCTATTGTACCATTATGAAAATATTTTTTGTCCAACTTCTCTATGATATAATTTAAGATATGAAAATCCCTAACCTTGGTAGTCGAAAAAACCATATTCTTTTAAAAGAGCTCGTCAAAACTGATTTTAAACTGCGCTATCAAGGGTCTCTACTTGGGTATCTTTGGGCAGTCTTACGTCCCATGATGCTTTTTGCTATCCTCTATGTAGTTTTCGCAAAAATCCTTAAAATGGGCAGCGAGATCCCGCATTACCCAGTCTATCTCCTAGCCGGCACCGTTCTCTGGAGCTTCTTCTCCGAATGTACGAATCAGGGAATTCAAGCCATCGTTGCTCGTGGTGATCTCTTGCGTAAAATCAGCTTTCCAAAATGGATCATTGTCGTTTCCGCCACTGTCACCGCCCTAATCAACTTCCTAATCAATCTAGGTGTCGTTATTATTTTCGCAATTATCAATGGTGTGACCCCAAATCTTGGTTGGCTCTTAGTCCCATTCATTATTCTTGAACTCTACCTTCTCTCTCTTGGTATCTCGTTCTTCTTAGGCGCCATCAATGTTAAATATCGTGATATTTCCTCCATCTGGGAGGTTTTTATGCAGGCCCTTTTTTACGCCGTACCAGTTATTTATCCTATCACCATGGTCGCCACCGCCAGTCCGCTTGCCGCCAAAATCTTTCTCTTAAATCCAATTGCTCAAGTCATTCAAGATGTGCGCTACTTCCTTATCACCGATCAAACTATCACCACCTGGAATTATCTCGAAAATCGCCTCCTTTATCTTATTCCGCTCGGTCTGGTTTCTCTAGTTATTATTTTGGGTGGTATTTATTTTAGAAAGAGATCGAAATATTTTGCGGAGGAGGCCTAATGTCTAAACAGAATCAAAAAGAGCTTAAGAAATCAAAAAAGGCTTCTGTCTCTAAAAAAATCTCATCTCGAAAGCCGGTTGAAGGATCTCAGGATATAATCATTGTTGATCATCTCTCGAAGAGTTTCAAACTTCCTACTGAGCGTTCTTGGGGTTTAAAACAAGCCATCTTTAATCGCCTCAAGGGAATTAAAGGTTACACCAAGCAGGAAGTCTTAAAAGATATTAGCTTTACCGTGAAAAAAGGTGAGTTTCTTGGTATTGTTGGTCGTAATGGCTCTGGCAAATCTACTCTTCTAAAGATCCTTGCCCAGATCTATACCCCCGACTCTGGCTCTATTACAGTCCATGGTTCTCTTGTCCCTTTTATTGAGCTTGGCGTTGGCTTTAACCCCGAACTTACTGGTCGCGAAAATGTCTATATGAATGGCGCCATGCTTGGTTTTTCCAATGAAGAAATGGACCAAATGTTTGATGATATTGTTCAATTTGCTGAGTTAGCCCCCTTCATGGATCAAAAACTCAAAAATTATTCTTCAGGCATGCAGGTTCGTCTTGCCTTCTCGATTGCCATCCGTGCCCGCGGCGATATTCTCATTCTCGATGAAATTTTAGCTGTCGGTGACGCCGCTTTTCAAGAAAAATGTAATCAGTACTTTGCCTCTCTTGATAAAAGTCAAACCGTCATTCTTGTTACTCACTCCATGGAAAATGTTCGCGAGTTTTGTGATCGTGCCATCCTCATCGATCAAGGTAAAATTATTGAAGAAGGTGATCCCGAAGTTGTTGCTGACGCCTACCTCAAGTTGTTTAGCTAGAAAGGAATCTTATTAATTACGACTATCTAATCGTTGGGGCGGGCTTCTTTGGCGCCACTGTTGCTGAGCGGCTCGCTGCTGCCGGGAAGAAAGTTCTAATTATTGATCGTCGCCCCCATCTTGCTGGCAACGCCTATTCTTACAAGGATCAAGCAACTGGTATTGAAATTCATCAGTACGGTTCACATATTTTTCATACCGAAAGTGACGAAGTCTGGAATTATGTCACCAAATTTGCCGAATTTAATAACTACATCCATATCGTTTCAACTCGCCACAATGGCAATCTTTACCCAATGCCAATTAACCTTAATACTATCAACCTCTTGTATGGTAAAAACTTCACCACCAAAGAAGCAAAGGCTTTTATTACTGAAGAAATCAAAAAAGATATTGAAAAATACCAAATCAAAGAGCCTCAGAATTTTGAAGAAAAGGGAATCACTTTAATTGGTGAAAAACTTTATCAAGCCTTTATCAAGAATTATACTGAAAAACAATGGGGTACCGATGCCAAAAATCTTAGTGCTGAAATCCTGAAGCGCATCCCGGTTCGCTTTGACCATGATAATCGATATTTCGCTTCTGCTAAATACCAAGGTATTCCAAAAGCTGGCTATACTAAAGTTGTTGAAAATATGCTCCAATCAGAAAACATCGAGGTTCGCCTAAGCACAAGCTTTAAAGACATCCCAGCAGATCTTAAGACACTAACAACCATCTATACCGGCCCAGTCGATGAACTTCTAAATTATGAGCTTGGTATTTTACCGTATCGTAGTCTTCGCTTTGAGACAGAATGGACCGAAGAATCTCTTGGTTGCGCCGTCATCAATGAAGCAGATAAAAATATTCCATACACTAGGACACACGATTATAAATATTATCAAATTCATCAACCCGAAGTTCTAGCCTCCAAAAAATCTTATCTCTGTAAGGAGTATCCAGCTGACTATGAGGTTGGCAAAGAGGCCTACTATCCAGTCAATAATGCCGAATCCGAGGTACTATATCAAAAATATCTAAAACTTCTAAAAGAGCACTATCCAAACATAATTCTTGGTGGACGCTTAGGTGCTTATCGCTATTGGGATATGGATGTAGCAATTAAAAATGCTCTTGATCTCGCAGATCTCATCTTAAAAAATAAAAACATTTCCTAGAATTTTAAACGTAGTGCTATAATACCCTCATTAAGGAGGTTCACTTATGTGTGGAATTGTTGGTTATGTCGGAGAAAAAGATGCAC
>CAUQIL010000010.1:0-13842 GCA_963518195.1 uncultured Candidatus Saccharibacteria bacterium
GGATTGAGGTGTGTTTAGGTCGTGTGGTGGAGCTGAAGGGTTCTTTGCCTGCTGTGCAGTAAGATTTGCGGCATTGGCGATAGCCTGCTGAGCGAGGTGATTATTAGAATTCGGAGTACCAGCTGAAGCAGCTTGAGAAAAACCATTTTCACCAAATGGGCTATTTGAGCTAGCAGCGAAGGGGTCCTTTGAGGAAGTAGTAAAGATATTACTTGAATTATTTGCGGGTTCAGGAGTGGATTGAGATATACCAGCGGGCGCTGGAGAAGGAGAACCGCCACCAAAGGTAACTCCACCAATAGTCGTTGAATTGTTGTTTGTAAAATTATTTTTTTCTTGATCCATGTAATGCCCTTATTCTTAAATAATTATAACAAAGAATCTTATTTTTTGGGTGGCGTAATATTGGCGGGGCGGCCATAATCTGGGAGAATAATTGGAACTTGCTCACCAGTTGATTTATATAATGGAATATTTAACTGGTCTGCCAGAGTATTAACGACGGCAGCGCCGATACGTAAGCCAGTAAAGGAGCCTGGACCGGCCATAAAAGTAATTTCGGTGAGATCAGTCCAGGTCGCTTGATGTTCAGAAAGTTTTTGGTGGATCATGGAGAGAAGTTGTTCGGCGAGTTGATTACCTAATGGAAGACGATATTCTTTTTGATCAAGTCTTAAAATAGTTTCTGGGGTGGAGGTGTCGAGGTAGAGTTTCATTCGCTAATGCTCCTTGAACCGTCATCATTAATTGAGATATAAAAACGTAAATGATTTTCAGGGAGAAGATCACTAACGGAATCCCCCCATTCGATGATAGTAATCGTGTTTTCGTCTTGGATATTTTCCAAAAGATCTTCGGACATGATGCCGGGGTCGTTTAGACGATAAAAATCATAATGAACAAGAAAACACTCTTTACCAGCTTTTTGGAAAGAGTAGCGTTTTGAAAGAGTGAAAGTAGGAGAGGTGATTTCATCCTCAATACCAAGACCGCGAGCGATTCCCTTGGTGATCGTGGTTTTACCAGCCCCGACGTCACCGATGAGTTCAATCACGGCGGGAGCTTCAAGTGTCTTGGCGAGGTTTTGACCGAAGTCAATCATCTGCTGCTCGTTAGCAAATTTCTGCATGGGCTTATTATATAACGGTTGAATTAAAATATAAAATACTTATGGTATAATTCAGGTATGAGATGTAGTAATCGAAGCTTGAAGTTGATGCGCATAATAAGCTTAATAATAGTCTTAACTTGTTTGGGTGTCGTAATTGCGGCGATTTTTGTGAAAAATAATTTGACAAGCACTAAACTGGCGCATCAAAAGATGGAAGAGCTGGCTCGCGATTATTACGAAAATGATTTTTATCAACGTTTTACGCGTGATCACGTGTCAGTGGGACAGGAAGAAAATCTTGGGCAGTATTTTGAGAAATATACGCAGATGGGTTTTTCACCAGTGAAGCTGCGAAAATTGCTCGATTATAGCGAAAAAAATAACAAGGACATGCTAAAATATTTTTCACACGACAAGTTTGCTTGCGATACTAATGGTTCATATGCACTAATTAAGCCGAAAGCTCCTTTTTCGGCAAAAGATTATGAAATCACTTTTGCTCTAAGCTGTAAGGAGAATTAATTTTTAAAAATTCTTAAAAGGGTTATTGAAAAATAAATATTTTCTGTTAAAATAATAGCAGTACAGTTTTGTATGGTCTCTTAGTATAACGGTTAGTACAACGGGTTTTCATCCCGTCAACGCGGGTTCGACTCCCGCAGAGATCACCATTTTTATTGAGCCAGATGGCTCTTTTTTTTATTATGTTATGATATACATATGAGAGTAGAAAATCAGCCTCTTTTAACAAATTTTGACCTGATTGTTTTTGATTTTGACGGAACGATAGCTGATTCTCTGAGGTCGTATAGAGAACTTGATCAGCAGCTAATCAAGGAACTGTATGGAGTTTGGGAAGAGATAGATGAAATTATTGAGTTTAGGGACAAAATTAAAAATAAATCTCGCAGTGACTCAGACGACGAATACTATTTAGCATTAGACAGGAAATACGGTGATGGGAAGAGGCCATTATCAGAGATTTATGCGAAAGTGTCTGAAATTTTTCCAAGGATTCGAAGTAAAGTTAAGCCAAAACCAGGAGTGGTTCAGGTGATAAAAAAGCTGAAGGAAAAATATAACTGCAAGATAGGGATGGCCACTAGCTCGGAACGACGAGAAATCGACTTCTTTTCATCTAATAATTCATTAATCGGCAGAGAAATTAATTTAAATGAATATTTTGATCGAATCGTAACCTTGGATGATGTAAAAATGCCGAAACCAGACCCAGAAGTCTACCAACAATTAATCAATTTCTATGCAGTTCCTCCTGAAAAGGTGTTGGTATTTGAGGATAGTCTACTAGGAGTTACGGCCGCCAAGACGGCTGGAACGATAGTGATTGCGATTGAAGATGCGCATAATACACGAGATCTTGACGAAATCAGAAATCTTGCAGACTTTAGCATTACGGAGTGGAAAGAACTAGTATTTTAGCCCAAAAGCCGTGTTTTGTGATATAGTTAAAGAGGTACTTGGCGCCATAGCTCAGCTGGATAGAGCAGGAGACTTCTAAGCTCAAGGTCGTAGGTTCGAACCCTACTGGCGCTACCAAATTGTTGTTATTGTTTTTGGAAAAAGATGACTATTCAGTCATCTTTTTTGATTGTTTTAGTATTTAGGATAAAGAAAGTTTATTCAAATATTGGCAATAATAGTCGAGATAGTATCGATAGTTTTCGCGATCATATTTAAAGGCACGACAAAGTCTGATATAAAAAACAATAATAATCATCATTTTTTTATAATTAATGTCTCGATTAAAGTAATTTAAAATTAGATCCAGAGGCACTGATAAAAAAATTTGATGATCAGAGAAGAGTGCATAATAAAAATCATACACTGGATCACCAACTAGACCCATTGGATCAATGACATATAGCTTTGAACGGTTAACTATAAAATTATGAACACCTAAATCGCCGTGTAGTAAAAATTGACCGACTGGGTATTTTGAAATAAGAGATAAGGCTTCCTGAACTTTAGCTATATCAAAAATGTCATCTCCTAATATCGAAGTAGAATCAGAAACTTCATCTTCTAAGAACTCACTCCAAGTTTTGTGATCTTCAAAGAGATAACCAAATCCTTGATAATCAATTAGTTGATAATTGGAAGTTATGTTAAAAACTGATGATAATAAATATTCTACATTCAAATCGTCTTGGTACTGATGCCCTTTTGTAAAAGTTAAACATATATACCCTAGATCAAAATTAATATATTTAATTTTTTGGAAATAGGAAGTCTTATTCTTAGATAAAAAAGTTTGATAGACTAGAAGTTCTGGTCTCGAACAAACTTTAATTAAAAACTGTTCTCGGATAGAAAAGACAGTTGCCTCACTTTTACCACTAGTAAAATAGCAGAGATCCCGCTCACCAACCTTAATTTTTAGTTTTTGCTCAATGTCCGTAAGGATCTCGGAAGATAAAAATTGATTTTTCATATGATTACCAATTTTTATAGGTATGCCTGATATAAGGTTTTCTGGCGTAAGTTTTCTTGGTGGTAAATTCCATAAGCGCCATATAAGATGGGAAAAAGGCGTTCATCTTATTAAAAGGTTTAATGGATTCGTGAAAAGTAGTCAGTGCGCCGACAACAAGTAACTTATCGGCGTAAGTCCTTAATGTATTGCGAGAATTATCGGGTGCGAACTTTTTGGTGGGCGAAATAAGGCCACGAGAGTTGTTAATTAATTCATCGAAAACCGGTGGTACTACCCCATTATGCATGTGGCCGGAGATAAAATAGTCAAATTCACGAAGCTGGTATTTGACCTCAGAATCGCGTAAGAAAACTGGCGAATGAATGAGCGCAAATTTAATTTTCTTGGCTGGGAGATGGTATAAATAATTCTCCGGCAAGGATTGAAGTTCCTTTAACATCTGTGGAAGATTTTCAGTAACACTCTTTTTTGCTTCGTAATAAGCCGGAGACTGGGTATAACCAAGACAATAAATATATTGATCCTCGTAAATCTCGTTATCTAGCAAATGAACATTTTTGAGTTGGCGAATTTGATCAAATAATTGATTAGTTTCACCATATTGCCAACCATGGCGGCCACCTTTCGGCTTGCGATACATGTCGTGATTCCCCACACTAATAATGACCGTAGCAAGCTCGCCTAAGGACTTTAGGAAATTTAGGAAACGATTACGCTCGGCTTCAGAGTCAACCATATCAAGGGTATCTACGAGATCACCTGGCATAAGAATATACTTCGGTGCAAGGTTTTTCACTTGCCTCACGATGGCACCCAGTTTTTGATCCGTCACTTGATAGCTAAAATGTAGGTCAGACATAACCATAACCTTGAATGGATCTGACATTTTTTTATGGTAACCAAAAACAGACGGACGAAAAAGACGGTAAGTACTCAGGCGAAATAATTTCATAGTTATATTTTGTTTTAGATACCGCCCATTTGCGCGAGCGGTAGCATATTATTATTGATTATCGGTAGATTTTTTAACTAATTTATAGTAAATACTTGGAGCAAAACGCATACTGGCAAGAGGCTTCTGGAATTTCTTTTCCAGATTGACTAGAGTTTTAGTCTTGAAGACCTTCTTCATGGTTTGACTTCTGAAGTTAGAAACGGAAAGAATATCAGCAATTTCAAAACCAGATTTTCTAAAGAGATCCTCAACATAGGCTGGATGATAATTATAAAAACCATCCTTATCAATATTCTTGAGGTTGGAAGGTTTTTTGTCGAATGGATTGACTTTAGACTTCTTAAACCAGTAACGGAACATCTTTGGAAGAGTGCGCTTATTAGCAACTTCAATTACAGCAACTCCACCTGGTTCAAGAATGCGATTTAATTCTTTAATAACGGCAGGAAGGTCTTCGAAGTGATGAGTGGCCCGGACCATGAGGAGACAAGAGAATTGGTTATCCTTGAATGGAGTGTGATAGATATCACCTTGGACGGTATTAATACGGTCACCGAATTCTTCTTTGGCTTGATCTAACTCAGTTTGAGAATAGTCAAAAAGAGTAGCGGTTTTAGCGCGATCAAGATATTCTTTGGCGAGACGGCCGTAGCCACCAGCGATATCTACAAAAGTATCCATCTTGCGAGGAAGAAGACGCCTAATTGCGAGACGGTCTGCCATATCTTCATATTTACGATCGGCATCTTCCCAGAAGATTTTTTTATAATCATAGCCATTATAGTCGGAAACGACTTTCTTGTTTTGCTCTGTCATGGTAATGATTATAACATGAGAGTTGAGGCTTATTTGTCTTTTGGACGGAGATTTCGAAAGAGGATCTTATTGAGTTTTTCAAAGAATGGTTGAACTTCTTCAAGGTCTAGGAGAAAACTGGCTGCACCATAGATTCCAAGTGAGGCGAGCGAAATAATGAAGAATTTTGGAATAGTGACAAAGACCGAATTGTCGGTGGCGCGAAGTGGCAGGAGTTTAGTAAGTATATAGGCAGAAATACTAGTGACGATGGTAGCGATAAGCATACGAATAAAAGCAGTCCAAAAGCCTTTATTAAGCAGGTTTTGACGAGATTTTTTCTGGAGTAGAAAAAGGAGGATGAGAATTTCAAGAACGGCACCAATAGATTGAGCCCAACCTAAGCCATCAGGGCCAAGACCGATGATACTAAAGATAATTGATAGGATCATAGTAAAGCCGACGGCAATAATACTAACAACGAATGGAGTCTTGGTGTCCTGCCTGGCGTAAAAGCCACGAGAGGCAATATGAAAGATGGATTGAGCAAAGATGGCAAGAACAAGTGAGCCTAAGACACTGGCAATGATGGGCTGACCACCATTTTTTACGAAACTAACAACATAGCCACGCGCGAAATAAGCAATGACGGAGACAGGAAGAGAAATCCAGATAATCATACGAAGGGCACGACGGAAGACATCATCAAACTTTGTAGTATCTTCGTTATTAGTTTCTTCGGTTAACTTAGGAAAGAAGGCGGTCGAAATAGCGACACCAATAAGATTGACTGGCATCTGGTGGAGACTATTTGCCTGCTGAAAAGAGCGAAGGGCGCCTTTACCCATACGAGATGAAAGATTGGTGGCAAGGATAGAATAAACGTAATCAATTCCCTGGTCGAGAGACCTAGCTGGCAAGAGCTTCAGAACGGTTTTAAAACCAAGATTTTTCCAATAGATTTTAAACTGATAATCAAAACCAAGGCCAAAAAGACCAATGAGGCTAATAAAAATCTGAAGGATGGCGCCAAAAACGACACCAATAGCAACCCCCATAATGCCGCCTTCGAAGAGTTGCAAGCCGAAGAGATTAATGCCGTTAGTGAAGACCGTGATGCCGATAAGGATACCAACATTATAGAGGGCCGGGGCGAGAGAAAAGAAGACGAAACGGCCAACAGCTTGCTGGATGGAATTTAAGACTGTGGCAATACTAAAAAGGAAGGGGTTGATAGCAATGACGCGCATCATATTGATAGCAAGTGTAGTGCCGGACTCATCAAGGCCTGGACCCACAATAAAACGAACTAGAGGATCTGCAAAAACCATAATCAGAATACTAGAAATCAGAGTAACTATGGCCATGAGGTTAAGAATGGAGGAGCTGAGCTCCCAGGCGGATTTTTTATTACCAGAGACTAGACGTTGATTGAAAACAGGGATAAAACTAACTGCAAGAGCGCCAGAAGTGAGTACGAAAAACATAAAATCAGGGATGGTAAAGGCAGCAGTATAGGCGTCAATACCCGTAGGATAGGTATCAAGATAATAGGAATTTAAGAGACGATCACGGAAGATACCCAAAAGGGCAGAGATTAGAGTACTAAAACTGAGTAAAATAGCAGCATATTTCACACTAAGTTTACTATTTGCCATGGCAACTACGGAGCGAAACTGAAACTTCTTCATCTTATATTTATTATACATGATGTTGAGGTGGCAGATGCATGGAGTTTTTGAGATTTTTAAGCATTTTCATGTTATAATATAAAAGTGAAAACGAATAATCTTGTCCTGGTGCCTAAGCTGGGTAAGGAAATTTTAGATTCTGAGAACATGAAACGTGAAAAACGTTTTATTCAGCATGCCAATGTTTCTACCTATGATCATTCGATTAGTGTGGCAACAATGAGTTTAACTCTTGCCGCGATTTTTCGAGTTAAGGTGGATAAGGTCTCATTAGTCCGAGGTGCGCTCCTACATGATTTTTTCTTGTACGACTGGCATGACAAAACTGCTATGCCTAAGGCGCACGCTTATTTGCACCCACTGATTGCTTTTGATAACGCTAAGAAGGAATTTAAATTGAATGCCATTGAGAAAAATATTATTCAGGCACATATGTTCCCTCTTAGTATTGTGATGCCAAAATATAAAGAAAGTTGGATTGTGACGATGGCTGACAAGATTTGTGCGGCGAGTGAAGTTACCTCGAATATTAAGATACGTCTGACCGTTTCTCTGCTAAAAAATAGTCGCTTCATTTTATAAATGATCGATGGATTAAAAAATACCTGAAATTCAGGTATTTTTTATTTACTCAATTTTCCGTTATAGATACGAACTAGTCATGGAGTTTAGCAGAATCTGGAAGTGTAGATCCTTCAAAGATATTTTTAAGATCTTCTTCTTCAAGAGTTTCTTTTTCAAGAAGTGCCTCGGCGACACGATCCAAAACCTTATGGTTGGCTTTTAGGACGGCCTCTGCACGTTTGGCTGCCTCATTAGCAAATTGAGCAATTTCCTCGTCAATCAATTCGGCGGTCTTTTCAGAATATGGCTTGCCAGTGCTAATAGTGTAATAACCAGTGGCTTCGGAAGGATAGACGAGGTTACGAGTTTTATTACCCATACCTTCGCGGATAATCATCTCCTTGCTAAGTTCAGCGACATGCTGGAGATCGGAAGAGGCGCCAGTGGTAACACTATCTTCACCAAAGATAATTTTCTCAGCAATACGTCCACCCATAGCACGAGCAAGAGTATCTTTTAATTCATAGATATTCTTATAACTACGGTCTTCAGGAGGAAGGAACCAAGTCACACCGCCAGTATGACCGCGAGGAATAATGGTAATCTTATGGACTGGATCGGAGTCTGGGAGAACGTGACCAACCACGGCGTGGCCAGCCTCATGATAGGCGGTAATTTTGCGTTCTTTTTCGTTCATAACTTTCGACTTGCGCTCTGGACCAATGGCGACACGCTCAAAGGCTTCGGTAAGATCGGCGCCAGTAATCTCTTTGTGACCGAGGCGTGCGGCAGTGATTGCAGCTTCATTGGCAATATTTGCGAGATCAGCACCAGAGGAACCTGCAGTCTTAGCAGCGAGGGCTTCTAGATTGACAGATTTTGCGGTTGGCTTATTTTTAAAGTGAACCTCTAAAATAGCGAGACGATCTTTGCGTTCAGGGAGAGTAACATCAACGTGACGGTCAAAACGACCCGGACGAAGCAAAGCTTTGTCGAGCATATCAACACGGTTGGTGGCGGCAATAACGATGACACCAGATTCATTATCAAAACCGTCCATCTCGACGAGAATCTGGTTTAGAGTCTGTTCGTCTTCACGACCAGCACCACCGCGAGCGTCACGCTTGTGAGCGACAGCATCAATTTCATCAATAAAGATGATACATGGGGCATTTTTCTTGGCCTTACTAAAGAGATCACGAACACGAGAAGCGCCCACACCGACAAACATCTCAGCAAATTCAGAACCAGAAATGCTAAAGAATGGAACGTTAGCCTCACCAGCAACAGCACGAGCCATGAGGGTTTTTCCAGTACCTGGATCGCCAGCGAGAAGAACGCCGCGAGGAATTTTAGCACCGAGTTTTTCATATTTTTTAGGATTTTTGAGAAAATCAACTACTTCAGAGAGGTCCTGTTTGGCAGCTTCATTACCAGCAACATCAGTGAAGAGAACGCGTTTTTTATCTGGACCATAGAGCTTGGCGCGAGCCTTGCCGAAACCCATATTCTCCTTATTAATACTTTGAGCTTGCCCAAGAAGACGACCGAAGAAAATGACGGCAATAATAATTGGCACGGCGATAGTGAGGATGTTGATGAAAATTTCCGTGTAATTAATAGGGTCGACATAATTAATGGCTGGATATTTCTCCTGGCATTTTTTTAGATCATCACCAGCTTTATCGGCACAGCGATTAATCAAACCCTGGTCATAAAGCGTTCCCGAAGGATCCTTGCGAGAGGTTTCTGTAGGGATATCTTTGTCTTTAAGGGTAATCTCCAGTTCATTGCCGGATACGGTAATGCGTTTGATGTTGCCATGCTCATCATTAGCGCGAGAGATAACATCAGAGAGAGGAACCTCCTTCATCTTAATGCTATGGTTGCCATATAAGTTAATACAGTAGGCGATAAAAATAATCGAAAGTAGCGTAAAAATAACTGATCTAAAGGTGTTAGATTTATTTTTCTTGGTGAGGTTGACCTTTGGTTTGTTGCCAGATGAATTTTGTGCGTTCATTAATCTCCTTAATTTTCTCGAAATAGATTACTTTATCTTAACTCAGTCTGTGGTATAAGCCATTAAACTAAGAAGAACAGATAATAATATATTAACATAACATTGCATTTTTAGGGGGAGTGTGGTAAATTTAACAGTAGCGGGGCGTGGCACAGTTGGTAGCGCGCGGCGTTTGGGACGCTGAGGTCGCAAGTTCGAGTCTTGTCGCCCCGACCATGTTAAAAAAAGACCACTTGGTGGTCGTTTTTTTATCTCTATAGAATACTAGTGACGAACTTGCGGAACGTCATAACTAAAGTTTAAACTACAAATAAATCATGGCGAGAGTTTCTTGTGTTTTAAACTGCTTAATTTGATGGCGGTGATCGTTTAACCATTCGTCAACAGCACGAGCGGAGCCAGGGAGTTCTGGATTATTGTAGTCATGAATAATAACAACGCTTCCGGATTGCATCTTGTCTTGAACTAGCGAGAGACTAGTTTTGATTGAGGTATAGAGGTCACCATCGAGAAAGGCAAAGCAGATTTTATTCGGGAGATCACTGATGGGGTTTAAGTCTTCAAAGAAGGCCTTTTTGATTTTTGGGAGAGGAAGGTTTTGACGTTTAAACTTTTCAATAACTTCGCGTTTTGTGACAAAGAGTTCACCGGATTTAAATTGATCGCCAGCTGCCGAGCTATCTTCCCTAGTTTTTTCAGGAAGGCCAGCAAAAGAGTCATATAGCCAGAGAGTTTTATCAGTTTTTTGCAATTCGCGCTGAAAAAGAATTGAGGTATCACCCTTATAACAGCCAAGTTCAACAACATCTCCTGCAATATTATTTGCAAGAACTTGCTGGAGTAATGAAATTAGAATAGCTGTTTCTGCAGAGGAAACCTGAGAGACTGCGGCGGGTTGCTTCTTTGACATATATTTTTATTTCTTTCTAATGAAGATCGCTGTGAGGAAGCCAGCAATAGAAGCAGAGATAATATCACCCATAGTATCGCCAACCCCAGGAGCATTGAGCTCTTGCATGTGTCCACCACAAAGTTGATCATAGGTAAATTCAAAGCATTCCCACATAGCAGCGGTGAAGACAACAAAACAAATAATGAAGAGGAAGGCAAAACCTGAGTGGTAGATTTTGCGTTTAATAGTGGATTGACCAGAGGAGCCAGCCTTTTTCTCAGTGATCTTACCAGTGTGATCGGTTGCATCCTTGCCATCATAGAAGTGATCCAGAATCTCTTTACCACAAAACGCAGTAAAAACACCGCTTAGAGTATGGACGATTTTATCGTAGCTTGGATACCCCATGATAATAATTGACTTATACCAATCAAGATCGATACCTAAGACCATTGCGATAATTAAGAAGAAATTAAAAGCGATTTGTAGTCTAATAGTGGCTTTGAAGTTTAGTTTTGCAAGAAGTTCAGGGACAAACGGAAGAATGATAGTAACTAGATAACTGGGAAGTTTGTGCCAGACAGCAGGATCAATAAAATGTAAAAAAGTAAAAAAAAGACCTGAAAGGCTAATACCGATTTTTAAAAGCCAGTTTAGTTTTTGAGAGAATGAAAAATTAAAAAACTTTTTGATTGGTGATTTCATGAAAAATATATTCCTTTTAATCCGATTAAATATATCATATTAGAGGTAATAAGTATAGTTATATTAGATAATGTTTATGACATTTCAAAAATACTCCTTGCGGAGTATTTTTGAAATATTCACTGGATGAATAATATATCCTAGAGGAATTGAGTAATTCTATTTATCAACAACTTCGCCTTCTACAGGTTCACCATCGGAAGTACCTTTAGATGAATTGCCGTCATTGGCAGATGAATCGGTTGAAGCGGATTGATAGAGCTTGGCACCGATAGGCATGATCTTATTGGAGAGCTCCTTAGCGGCTTCTTCATATTTAGCAGCATCAGCGGCTGTATCTTTTAATACCTCTTTGGCTTCTTCGACAGCTTTCTTAATAGTCTCCTTATCTTCGTCAGAAATCTTGTCTTTGAACTCATCTGGCATTTTCTCATTATGATAAATAGCCTGCTCTAATTTATTCCTAGCGTCGATAGCTTCACGTTTCTTTTTGTCTTCATCTGCATGAAGTTCAGCATCTTTTTGAGCCTTTTCAATATCTTCTTTAGACATGTTGCCGGAGTTCTGGATAGTAATACTCTGTTCCTTACCAGTTCCCTTGTCGCGAGCTGTAACATTGAGAATACCGTTTGCATCGATATTGAAGGTAACTTCAATCTGTGGAACACCACGTGGGGCTGGAGCGATACCATCGAGGATGAAACGACCAAGAGATTTATTATCAGCGGCCATTTCACGCTCACCCTGTAGGACATGGATTTCAACCTGTGGCTGGTTATCAGCAGCAGTAGAGAAAGTTTCAGACTTTGAAGTTGGGATAGTAGTGTTGCGCTCAATTAGCTTGGTAGAAACACCACCCATAGTCTCGATACCGAGAGAAAGTGGGGTAACATCGAGAAGAAGAACGTCTTTGACATCACCTTGAAGTACGCCACCTTGAATGGCAGCACCAACTGCAACTACCTCATCTGGGTTAACACCCTGCATTGGCTCCTTACCGAAGAGAGCTTTAACCTTTTCAACAACGGCTGGCATACGGGTCATACCACCAACCATAACGACTTCATTAATATCGGAAGTCTTGAGCTTGGCATCCTTAAGGGCCTTTTCGACTGGACCTGCAAGACGATCAAGAAGTGGAGCAACGAGCTCTTCCATCTTGGAGCGAGTTAGAGTGTATTCAAAGTGTTTTGGACCATCGGAGTCAGCGGAAAGGAATGGAAGGTTGATTTCAGTTTCTTTGGCTGACGAGAGTTCCTTCTTGGCTTTCTCAGCTTCATCCTTAACGCGCTGCATAGCTGCGGCATCATTTTTAATATCGATACCAGATTCGTCTTTGAACTGATCACAGAGGAAGTTAACGATAACGTTATCGAAATCTTCACCACCTAGATGGGTATCACCGTTCGTGGACTTTACCTCAAAGACACCGTCACCGAGTTCAAGGATGGAAACATCGAAAGTACCACCACCAAGGTCGAAGACTACAATCTTCTCTTCACTTTTCTTTTCAAGACCATAAGCTAAGGCTGCGGCTGTAGGTTCATTAATAATACGTTTAACCTCAAGACCAGCAATCTTACCGGCATCTTTAGTGGCTTGACGCTGAGAGTCATCGAAGTAGGCTGGAACAGTAATGATAGCTTCAGTAACCTTCTCGCCTAAGAAAGCTTCGGCGTCTGCTTTAATTTTAGAGAGAATCATAGCAGAAACTTCTTCTGGAGTGTAAGTCTTACCATCCATCTCTACGGCAACGCCATCACCTTTTTTCACAATCTTGTATGGCATGATGTCGAGATCCCTCTGGACTTCCTTATCTTCAAATTTACGGCCGATTAAACGCTTAATACCATAAATAGTATTTTTTGGGTTAGTGACGCGTTGACGCTGAGCAACCTTACCAACAAGTCGTTCACCCTTTTTAGTAACAGCGACTACTGACGGAGTAGTACGGTCACCCTCGGCATTAGTAATTACTTCTGGTTTTCCTGCGACCATGTACGCGAAAGCAGAGTTCGTCGTACCAAGGTCAATTCCAATAATTTTACTCATTTTTACTCCTTTATATTTATTTAGCACTCATCGTTTTTAATTGCTAAGTTGTTATGAGTATAGCTCATTAGCACTCTCATGTCAAGACTGCTAATTTGAGTTTTTTATGGAATTTAACAGAGGTGGATAAATTTTGAAGTCTTTTTTGTAGTGGTAATATGTAGGCAAAACAATAGTTTTTATATCAAGTTTTGCTACTTATGAAGGAAAATCTTACGAATGATGACAAAGATTTCGTTTTTAAACTGGAAGATAGCAATACCAAGACCAACCGCCGCAGAACCAGCAACCGCTGTGGTGCCGTTAAAATCTTTCTTTTGTTCTTCTTTCTTGTCACCCAATTTTGGGACTTCTACCGGATTTGAGGCGCCCGTATTTTGATGGACCTTGCGACAGCGGTGAGTTTGTTCGTTTCTTTCATAACCCTCTTTACAGGCTTTGGCCTCATGAGGTTTTTCTTCACCTTTACAACGATTGGTCACAGGATTGAGGACCTTACCGGCAGGACAAGTTTTGGGTGCGGTTGACGTGGCCATTTTATGACAACGGCCAGTTTTTGGGTTACGATATTGGTCAGCATGACAGGGCTTCTTCTGAGG
>CAUQIL010000011.1:0-13239 GCA_963518195.1 uncultured Candidatus Saccharibacteria bacterium
TAATCTTTTCGACATAACCAGCTCCTTTGAACATACTTTTGACGTCAGTGAGTTCTCCTGTGTGGATTCTTCCAAGGTCAACTTCTTTTATGTAGCATCCTTCGAACATGGATGCCATGTTGGTGATATGGCTACCGTCCATGTCCTGAGAATTAAAGGTTAGGTTTGCAATATGACTATCGGCAAACATGGAAGAAAGGTCTTCGGCGTTAGTGAATTTTATACTAGAAAGGTTGGCTTCAGTGAGTGCGGTGGTGTTTTTGAAGAAGTTAGAGAAATCTTTGACTTTATCGAATTTAACATGTTTGAGGTCTAGGGAGGATATTTGAGCATTTTCAAACATAGACTTGGCATTTTCAACTTCTTTAAAGTTAGTATTAGTGAAATCTATGGTGGAAGCTTGTGAATTGGTAAACATATAGGAGGCGTCGGTTACTTTATCGAAGGTTGCCTTTGAAAGATCGATACTTCCTGCTTTGGAGTCTTTAAACATATTGGCGGTGGAAGTGGTATTTTTAAAAGAAGACTTTGAGAGGTCAATAGTACTGATGGCGGAATTTTCAAAGACGGAAGTTGCATCTGTTGCTTCGCTAATTTCCCATGAAGAAAGATCGGCGGCAGAGAGATTTTCGGTGTTACGAAAAGCACGGGTAATATTGTTTGCATGTTTAGCAAAAGAAATATCACCAACATTCGAAATGGTGGAATCTTCAAAGGCTGATTCGATATTTTTAACTGGCGAATCCTTTAGGTATGGGGTGAAATTTGAGATATCAATTGTACTGTCATCCCAGCCTCTGGTCTTATTGAACATGTGAGAAATATTGTTAACTTTGGAGAAGTTGAGTAATTTACTGGTACGTCCATCATTAAAACTGAAATTTAAATTATAACCAGTACCAGTAAGACCGGCAAACATATACGAGAGATCTTCTGGAAAGATCATTTCGGTAGCTTTAGACCAAATGCAAATATTATCCCAGCTGCTACGATAAATGCCCATATAAACATCGGCTTCAGAATCTGGGGTAGAAATTTTTACTGTCTTTTCTGGGGTAATATCGCTGCTGCATTTTTTTCGGCCGACGTTAATTGTGAGGTCGGGGTAGTATTTTCTCTCAGCGGGGATCTGGGTTTCTGGATCTGAGGCAACTGCTGGATCAGTAATACCGAGAGCGTGGCGAAGAGCCACGTTAAATTCACGTCCAGTAACGATTTTGGCTTTCAACTCCTGTTCGGAAAGAACGGTGAAGACAATCTTGCCTTGATAATCACCGGATGGGACTTTGCGATCAAGACGCATGCCGATGTTTAGTTTGAAGTTGTCATCAGAAGGGTCGTTGGTGGAAGTGAGTAGGGCTGGAGTACTAAGTTTTGGAATGTAATTATAATAGTGGTTGTCAGTATCTTCGGTATTGTAACCGTACTGGTTTTCCATATCATCAATAAAATTATTGTTGCCGGAAACCGAATTAATTTTAAAAGTGTTTAAAGGATCTGTACTAGAAAGAGCGGAGTCTTCAGTGCCACCAGAAATGTAAAGTTCATAGCCGGTATCACTATCGGTTTTGACATTAACATTAAGCGAACGAAAATAATTGGTGCCATCTTTGGCCGGCGTGGCTTGATTAATAGTGGCATTGCCAGTGATGGCAATGGATGTATTCACCGCAAAAACCTTGGGCGATGAAAATAATAAAAGAGCAAGATTGCAGACTAGTAGAGTGAGCATCATGTTCAAATGATATTTGTGATAGCGAATAGTTGCTTTTTCTAAAAACATATACTTCTACTTTTTCTCTAATTTTATTGATACTATAAAAATGCTGTGTTTTTTACTTGTGTTTATTCTAGCATAGTATTCTATCATTGGAAGAATTTAACCATTATTTATTCCTCTAACAGAGTATATTGTTGTAAAAAATGTATGTAATTATCACAATAATGCTTATGGTTATTTATAATAATGCGTTAGTTTTTTTGTAAAAGATGTTTCTGCTTGTTCTGGTTTTTTGTTGTAATAAAAAAATATACCACCTGGCGGTGGTATATTTTTCTGACCAGTCTAATTAGTTGTAAATGTTTTCAACAGCAATGGATGGGCCCATGGTTGATGAAACAAAGATACTCTTAATGTATTGACCCTTGAGAGAGGCTGGCTTCATTGATTTTAATGAATCAAGGAAGGCGGTAGCGTTCTCAAGTAATTGAGCTTCGGTAAAGTTGGTTTTACCAAGGCCAAGGTGGACAATGGCCTGTTTGTCGACACGATATTCGATCTTACCAGCCTTAGATTCTTTGACTGCCTTTTCGATGTCAGCGGTAACGGTACCAGCCTTTGGATTTGGCATGAGGCCTTTTGGACCTAAGAGGCGAGCGAATTTACCGAGTTTTGGCATGTAAGCAGGGGTAGAAATAAGAATGTCGAAATTGATAATTCCCTTTTCTAGTTGCTTGATAAATTCGGTATCTTCAGCAATATCAGCACCAGCTGCTTTGGCTTTTTTGCACTCATCTTCAGGAGCGAAAACAGCTACACGAACTTCCTTGCCATTACCGTGAGGTAAAACAAGAGTGGTACGGATGTTTTGATCTGCCTGGCGTGGATCAACACCAAGACGGGTGTGGATCTCGATGGTGGCAGCAAACTTTGCTGGGTTGGTTTTGACTGCGAGAGCAATTGCTTCTGCTAGAGTATAGAACTTAGCGTGGTCAATGTCTTTGTAGGCGGCTTGGTATTTTTTGCCGCGGCGCTCTAGGATGGAGCGAGTAACTGGTTTTTCACCTTTTGGCTTAACTTCGAGTTCAGCTAATTTGTTTTCAGCTGCACGAGCCTTGCGCTCTTCTTCAGCTTTGACTTCCTCGACGTGTTTCTTAGATTTTTTACCAGCTTTGGCGAATTTTTCAGCAGTTTCTGGGGTTTCAGTAACCTCGACAGTTTCGGAAACAACCATTTCTTCTGCCTTGATATTTTCTTCAGCCATATTTTTCCTTTCTGTGGTAGTAACGGGTTGATAAAACTTTTTCAACCCTCCCATGATTAATATTAGTTTGAATAAATAAATTATTCAGCGATTTCGACACCCATTGAACGGGCAGTACCAGCGACAACTTTGATGGCACCCTCAAGATCGATAGCGTTAAGCTGCTCCATCTTGATGTTTGCGATTTTTTCTAGTTGTTCGCGAGTGATTTTTCCAACTTTTTCGGTGTTTGGACGACCAGAACCTTTTTGAAGTTTTAACTCTTCACGGATTAGGTCATCGACTGGCTGGCCGAGACAAGTCCATGCAAAAGTGCGATCTTCGAAAACCTGGATGTGGACAATAACGTTTTTACCGTTGTAATCTTTGGTTTTCTCGTTAAATGGATTGATAAAATCCATCATGTTTAGACCCCACTGACCAAGAGTTGAACCAACTGGAGGTCCTGCGGTGGCTTTACCACCAGGGATGCGTAACTTTAAGTTACCAATTACTTTTTTTGCCATAATATTTTTTACTCCTAATTAGAGCGCGTAACGGGATTATTATACTATTTTTTGGGGAAAAAGTAAACCACGAAACGTCAGAGTAACTATGCGTGGTTCACAATAATAAGAAGTTTAAAGTACCAAGAGTTTTTAATTAGCGATAATGCGAGTACCGGCTTTGCCTTCAATAGCCTTTGAAGCTTTTTCTGGCGAAGTGATGATACAAACGCGTTTATTAGCTCCCGATACAAAACTGACGCCAGCCTCAACCTTTGGAAGCATACTACCAGCGGCAAACTGGCCTTGAGCAATTAACTTAAAGGCATCGTCGACAGTGAGTTCGGTAAGCGTTTTTTCATCTGGCTGTTTGTAGTTAACCTTAACATTATCGACTGCGGTGAGAATTAATAGGATGTCGGCATCAATAGTTTCGGCAAGTTTTTCGGCCGCAAAATCTTTATCAATAACTGCCTCAAGACCAGTCAATCGCCCATGTTGATCGTAGTAGACTGGGATACCACCACCACCACCAGCGACAATGACGGCACCGTTGCCGATGGCAATTTTGATGAGGTCGGATTCAATGATTGAAAGTGGCATTGGTGAGGGCACAACTTTGCGCCAGCCACGACCGGCGTCCTCTTTAATGGTAATACCACGAGTTTTAGCAAGTTTTTTTGCTTCTTCTTCGGTATAGAAAGGTCCAATTGGCTTACTTGGATTCTTGAAGGCTGGATCGTCTTTTGAGACGAGAACTTGGGTGACGATTGAAGCAATTGGTTTTTTGATCTTAAGTTGTTCCAATTGATTTCTTAAGGCATTCTGTAGCCAATAACCAATCTGACCTTGACTCATGGCACCAGCCACATCGACTGGCATGGTTGGTGTCTTTTCGGTATTAATAGCCTCTTCATGAAGAATAATATTACCGATTTGCGGACCATTACCATGGACGATAGCTAGGGTGTGTCCAGCGGTGATTAATTTAACTAATTCCGAAGCAGTTTCGTTTGCGACAGCGAGTTGATCGGCGGCAGTTGCCTTACCATCTTTTGATAATGCATTGCCACCAAGTGCGACGACGATTTTAGCCATTAGATAACCCCCATGATGAATACTGCAACCAAGCTAATAATGACGAAGAAAATCATAATTGGAAAGACGCGCTTGACCCAGGTTTTGTAGGAAACTCCAGAGAGAGTGAGGCCGGCCATGAGTGAGGCGATTGTTGGTGCGATCATGTTTAATAGGCCGTTAGCAGTAGCGAAGGCGACGATCATAGTTTCTTTAGTGGACCCCACGAGGTCGGCAACTGGGGCGATGATTGGCATGGAAGCAGCAGCAAGACCTGAGGATGATGGAATGATGAAGGAAAGTGGAAGGTAGAAGATGTAGGCAAGAATACCGACGATACCGCCATTTGAGTTCTTAAGTCCGGTTTCACCCCAGTGAATAATAGTGTCTTCGATACCACCACTGCGCATGACGATAGAGACAGCGGCTGCAACGGCAATAATGACGGCGACACTTAATAGTTGTTCTGAACCATCAATAAAGGTATCTGTGATGGAAACCTCTTTTTCGTGAAAACCTTTGCGATAGATGAAGGCAATAATAAGGGCAGAAATTAAGAAGAGGGCGGAAATTTCATTAAAGTACCAAGAACCGAGGGCAACGTTGTGTCCGACACCTAGAATATTACTGAGGACTGGAACGCCAGCAAGCCAAGTGTGGAAGTCTTCAAAAAGAGTGATGCGAAAATTAGACCAAGGAATAAGAGAGATGATCATGACGAGAAAAGTAAAGGCGAAAATTCCCATAATGAGTTTGCGCTTTTTCGTATATTCAGGAACGGCTTTAAGGTCGATGGCTTTAAAGGTTGAAGTAACAGCGGAATCGTCTTTATATTTGCCAGCTTTGACTTTTTTAGCGTAATGCATAGTGTAGATGATGGCGGCAATAAGCATAAGAACGAGGATGATACCCTGGATCCAAAGAATGCTACCAAGCTGGACATTGGCAGTACGAGCGGCGATGCCGGTTGAGAATGGGTTAACAGTGGAGGCAAGCACACCAACGCCACCACCAAGCACGATGATCATGACGGCGGTCATGGCATTATAGCCGGCGGCCATCATGACTGGAACGATTAGGGCGTAGAAAGCAACAGCTTCTTCCTGCATGCCATAGGTGGTACCGCCGATGGCAAAGAGAGTCATGAGGATTGGAATAAGCCATTTTTCTTTGCCGTTCATCTTCTTCAGGAGTCCACCAAGTGCAGCATCGAGCGCGCCGGTCTTCATAACTACACCAAGGAAGCCACCAAGAATTAAGACAAAGACAATGACGTCGAGACGGTCTGACATACCTTTAATAGGAGCCATGAAGATATCCCAAAGACCTTGACGATGATCAACTGTGGTAACTTCGCCAGTTTCCTCGTTGGTGATGTGTTCAACTTTTGGGATTTCTTGATAAGTACCAGCTTCACGAATAGTTTCAGATGGGTTGCTTGGATCTGGAACTAGGTTGTATTTTCCAGATGGAATAATCCATGTTAAGCAGGCCATCATGGCGATGATGCCAAAAAGTACAGCGAAAGCTGAAAGCATCTTGATGTGCTTGCGGTTGCGTTTTGGGCGTTTTGTTTTTGTAGCTTTAGCCGGACTCTTCGCCTCGGCCGTAACTTTGTCGACCATAATTTTCCCTTCTTTGGTCTTAGATTTTAATAATACTTATGGTTTAAGTATAGCATATAAAATAAATCCCCGAATGGGGATTTATTTTATTGGATTGGTAGGGTTTAAAGAGTGAGATCCATGACAGCTTCAATAGTGTAGACACGGTTTTCAGCTTGATCGAAGACTACGCTGTTTTTGCTGTAAAAGACGTCGTCGGAAACTTCCATGGCTTCAAGATTGTATTTTTCAAGAATTTCTTTACCAACCTTAGTATTTTTATCGTGGAAGGCAGGAAGACAGTGGAGGAATTTAGTGTTGTTCTTGCGGGTGGCAAGCATTAGATCTTGGTTGACCTGGTAATCCTTAAGTAGACGAATACGTTCTTCAAATTTATCCTCTTCACCCATGGAAACCCAAACGTCGGTGTAGACGGCATCAGCATCAGTGACTGCTTCGTATGGATTCTCGACGACACGAATGGTGGCACCAGTCTGATATTTTTCAGCGAGAACACGGCATTCTTCGACAAGTGTTGGATCTGGGAAGAGTTCTTTTGGCGTACCTACTGAATAATGAAGTCCTAGTAAGCTAGAGACAATCATGAGGGTGTTTGCAACGTTATTGCGACCATCGCCAACATAAGCAAGGTGAGCACCTTCAAGATGACCAACATGTTCTTTAATAGTGAGCATATCGGCAAGACCTTGGGTTGGATGATACTTATCGGTGAGGCCATTCCAGATAGGAACGCCAGCATACTTGGCGAGCTCCTCGACGGTGTCATGTGAGAAGCCACGGAATTCGATGCCGTCAAACATACGCCCAAGAACGAGAGCCGTATCACGGACAGATTCTTTCTTGCCAAGTTGAATATCGTCCTTACCTAGGAATTCAGCATGCATACCAAGGTCGTGAGCGCCAGTGACGAAGGCACAACGGGTGCGAGTTGAGGTTTTTTCGAAGAGCATGGCGATAGTCTTGCCTTCGTGGTGTTTATTAGAGACACCAGTAAGCTTATTGTTTTTGAGTTGTTTTGCAGTTTCAAGCATTAACCTTACTTCACGGGGCGTGAAATCTTTTAGGGTTAAGAATGAACGACCTTTTAAGTTTAGCATAATTAAATCTCCTCTCTATAGATTGGCATTGACATACAGCGTGGACCACCGCGGCCGCGACCGAGTTCGGCGCCAGTTACTTCAATAACTTTGAGTCCTGCTTCACGTAATGCATTGTTTGTGACATAGTTACGATCGTAAGTAATGACGACACCTGGGGCGATGGCTAGTGTGTTGGATCCATCATTCCATTGTTCCCTAGCGGCGGCAATTGGGTCACCATCACCACATGGAATTAATTGAATGTGGTGAAGGCCAAGTACCTCCTGGAGGGTTTCCTTGAGACTGCGACGATGCTTGATTTCGTAACCGACATGAGTGTTGGCTTTTTCTAATAGATAGATATCAAGCTCACCTTCGCCGGTAAGGATTTCTGGATGAACGGTGAATTTGTCGTAGTCGATCATGGTGAAGACAGTGTCTAGATGCATAAAGGCGCGCTTGTTAGGAATCTTCATAGCCATAACACGGGTGAAATTTGAATCATGGAAGAGCCTGGAAGCGATGCGCTCAATAGCTTCAACTTCGGTGCGCTCAGAGATACCGATAGCAAGAGTATCCTTGCTAATTACTAATTCATCACCACCTTCAACTGAGAAGCGATTATTGCGATTATACCAAACTGGTACGTTGCTACTCATAAAGCGTGGATGATGTTTCATGATATATTGCATGAAGAGTGATTCGCGACGACGGGCTGGCCAATGCATTTTATTGATGGTAAGACCATTACCGATTGAGGCAGCAGGATCACGAGTAAAATAAAGGTTTGGCATCGGATCGAGATAGAATGG
This sequence comes from uncultured Candidatus Saccharibacteria bacterium, assembly GCA_963518195.1. Taxonomy (GTDB): domain Bacteria; phylum Patescibacteriota; class Saccharimonadia; order Saccharimonadales; family Saccharimonadaceae; genus Nanosyncoccus. The sequence continues at coordinate 8,063 of CAUQIL010000011.1, forward strand.
GTAGTCGTCGATCATGTAATGATGAAGCTGTTTGTTTTTTGGCTCCATGACTTCAACTTCGCTCTTCTTGACACCGGCCATGACTTTTCTGACCATTGCGAGTGGGTCGAGGCTTTGTAGGTAGTTGACGATGGCGAAGGTGGAATAGGTATCCTCTTGCTTGGAGGCGCGAACCATTTCGACGATGAAACGATCACGTACTTCTTGGGTGGAAAGAGCTTCGGCGGCAAGTTTGTCAAGATATAGAACTTCAACGCCATTATCGCGTAGGACTTTAGCAAAGGCGTCATGTTCTTCTTGAGCGACCTTTAGATATGGGACGTCATCGAAAAGCATGCGTGCCATATAATCTGGGGTGAGAGCCTCAAGTTCTTCGCCTGGGCGGTGAAGAAGGACGGTCTTGAGGCGCCCGATCTCAGAGTTAACTTTAATTGGTGGTTCCATTTTGTTCTCCGTTTATGTTTTGTGGACTTTATGGTTTCATTATAGCATAAGCGGGATAGGAATGGTTTTAAAGATTTGCGCCGTATTCTCGGAGGATGTCAATATTATCCTCAATTTCTTTCTTACTTAATTTTTCTGTTATTAGATTAACATCTGCACCATGTTGTAGGAGAGCGTCTAGGATTATTGTAATTTCGTATGAATCCATATCATTTACGATATGATTAATATCAGCGCCATGTTCGAGGAGAGTATCTAGATGAAAAGAGATATTGTCTAGGTCCAGGTTATATGCAATGTTGTAAACATCTGCGCCGCATCTTAAGAGATGGTTTAGGTTTTTGGCGATATCGTCTGAATCCATACAATTTATGATATTGTCAATATCGGCACCGTGTTCAAGGAGAATGTCTAGTTTTTTGGCGATATCTTCTTCGCTTAAGTTTGAGACTAATTTATTGATATTAATATTAGCACCGTGATTAAGGAAAAAGTCTAGGCTATATACAATATCGTGAGATTTCATTTTACCCACAATAAGATCAATGTCTGCACCATTTTTAAGAAGGGTATCTAGATTTTCGAAGATGTCATATGAGTTGAGTTCTGAAGCTAATTCGTTGACGTCAATGTTTGCTCCGTTGTCGAGGAAAGCGTCTAGATTTTCTAAGACATAATACGTGTCTAGTTCTGAAGCTAATTCGTTGACATCAATGTTTGCTCCGTGGTCGAGGAGAGTGTCTAGATTTGCAGCGATATCATATGAATCTATATTGCTTGTGATATTATCAATATCCGCACCGTACTTAATAAGAGAGTCTAGGTTTTGTATGAGGGTGTTTGGTCCTAAACTTGAAATGATTTTATCAATATCTAATCCTTTTTCTAAGGCGTATTCTACGTTATATTTTTCTTTTAATTCTGGGATTCTAGGGTCTCTTCTGTTGTAGGTATCTAGGGTGGCAATTGGGCGATCTAACTCATAGAGGAAGCTGAGTTCTTCCTTGGTTAGATCTTGTCCTTTTTTCATCTTTTTGTCTAGGCGAATTAGGGTTTGCTTATCATCAAACTTTTGTAGGTACTTTTCGCCACCTGGTAAGGATAATGTCTTTTTCTTAACGGTAGGAACAAGAGCATCTTCAATGGCTTGTCCTTCGCCTAATCCTGATACTTCAGCAACCATGTCATCAGGATCAAGACGAATGGAGGCGGAACCGTTGGAAGCATAAACACCGGGAGAATTGGGGTCTTCTAGTCTAAAGATAATAAATTTGGCTTCAGGGTATTCTGTCTGATCATCATCTTCCCAATCGTCATCATCATAGTTATTATCTTCTCCGGGGTTGATAAATTGTCCGTATGTCAAATAATTGTGGGCAACATTGGGATCCACAACACACCAACGGGTACCTTCGGCAAGGCTGGCGATTTCTTCTTCGTCTCCTAGTTTATATTCAAACCAATCACCATGGACATCTTCGGTGCGTTCTGGGGTTTTGAGAATAACTTTGGTATCGACTAATTCTTTGGCGTAGAGTTTTGGAAAATTGGCAGATTTAACGAGAGAAACTAGTTTTTCATCATCAGAGTTCTTTTTGAGCCAGTCTTCTTTATCTACACCATAGAAATTGTTGATTTGGCGATAGACTTTGGCAAGGATTTCGGCGTTAAGTTTTGGGAAGCTTAATGCTGTAGTATGATCGCGTCTATCATAATTTGCATCATCAAGATTTAGAGCATTGCTCATCTTGGAGATACCATCGAAAGCATAGACTTTAAACCAGAGAGGATATGGGCAGTTCTTATCGCCTAGGTAGTTGGTCCAAGAGGTGATGGATTCACGCTGTTTTTCGATGAGATCATCAGCGAGAATTTCCTTTTCACTTCTACTTAGTTCCCTGCCTTGACCATTGTCTCTTAAGATTTGTTCTTGTTGTTTCCAATAGGAGTCTGGAATATCTTCAAAGTCCATGACGACACTTTTGGCAGAGGCTTCCCAGATTTTTTGTTCGGCTTTATCACCGTGTTTCTTGATGATGCGATCCAGCCGAGAGAGATAGGCGAAGTTTCTACGTTCATTATTCTTGCCTGGGAGTTTTTCTTTATTTTGGCTGGCTTTATTGAAGGAAGATTCGACGATGTCTTTATATTTAGATTCGAAGTTAACAAGAGAGAGGACTTTGGAGCCGATTTCGTTTTGGAGGCGAGATAGATGCTGAGCGCTTTGCTCGGTTGTATTGATATTATTTTCTTGGCCCGTTATCTCGTTATGGCTAAGTTGATTATGGTTTGTGATTGGCATGAGGCAGATCCCAAATTAAATGTATATGGTTATATTTTAGCATAACTGACAATATAGAACCTGTTTTTTGTGACCGAGCTTTTTATTTGATATGATAGATAGATAAAATAGAGCACCGAAGTGCTCTATTTTATAGTGAGTCTAGAGAGTTATTCTAGCTGATCTTCTTTACCTGAAGAGCGTCAAGTTCAACTGGCGTTTCGCGGCCAAACATGGAAACCATAACTTTGAGTTTGCCTTTTGTGGAATCGATTTCAGCAACAGTTCCTTCGAAGCCCTTGAAAGGACCGTCAGTAATGGAGATAACTTCGTTAAGGGCATAATTAACGGAATATTTTGGATCTTCAACACCCATGCGTTTCTTGATTTTGGCAATTTCTTTTTCGGAAACTGGAGTTGGCTGAGTACCAGTACCGACAAAGCCAGTGACGCCTGGGGTGTTTCGGATGATGTACCAAGTTTCATCAGAAAGACGCATTTGGACAAGAACATAGCCCTGGAAGATCTTGCGATCAACGATTTTGCGTTTACCGTTTTTAATTTCAATTTGCTTTTCTTTAGGGACGATGGCATCTAGGATCTTATCCTGAAACTCAGGGCGATCGAGACGCTGTTTGATTGATTCTGCGACCTTATCTTCGTAGCCGCTGTAGGTACTGATTGTGTACCATGCTAGGGTGTCGTCATAACGGTTGACTGCCATTTTCTATTCTCCTATTTCAATAGATTATTAAATAATAAAGTGAAGCCTGCGTCAAGCAACATGATAAATGCTGCGAAGATGACAGTATAGATGATGACGGCGGAAACGAGTTTCCAGGTCATTTTACGATTTGGCCAGCGAACTTGGCGAAGTTCTTGCCAAGAAGCGTGGAAATAACCACCAATTTTACGGAAAGGAGCAGTTAGGATGCGAAGAACCTTTGGCATTGGCTTTTTGTTAGCTTTTTTCTCTAACTTAGCCTGCTTTTTTGCTTGTTTCTTCTCGTATTTTTGTTGTGCCTTCTCAAGCTTGGTTAGCTTTTTGTCGGCTGTTGAAACTGTCGTTTGTTGAGTATGACTTGTAGTTTCGGTTGCGGATTTTTCCTTATGATTTTTTTCCGGCGTAGAATTCTTTGGAGAAGTTTTCTCCTTAGATTCACCGGCTTTGATACGAGTGATATTTGCCATTTGCTCCTTCCATAAAAAATAGTCTGATACCAGACTGTCAATAGGAGTATAGCGAGGATTTCAACTTTTGTAAAGTGATTTTTGAGAAAATGGGATTATTTTTTAAAAAATATGATATGATAAGAATACCGATGGGGATTCGCCAAGTGGTAAGGCAGTGGGTTCTGGTCCCACCATTCGGGGGTTCGAATCCCTCATCCCCAGCCATATTGAAATTTTCTCTAAATCCACCGTGGAATTACATGGTGGATTTAAGTTTATTAAGCAATTTATTTATATCCATTCCCCAGTTTTTAATGCATTTTTTCAACTTCTTACGATACACTATTTAATAATACGAGTTATTTAGTGTTATTTTATTAGAAGCGATATAATAGACATATGAATAAGGTAAATATATTACTTACGGAAGCTAATGGCAATCTCTTAGACAAGAAAGAGATGATAAAAACTGCCGTAAAAACAGCTGAGAAATATGTTTTCCCAAAATTAAAGATAGACTGGGATATCGACGTCTTAGTCACTAATCGAATCCCAATGATTATACCTGAAAATGGCGCTGGAGGATACACTTTTTCGGCTGATTTTATTCGTATTATTATTGACGATAAAAAAGCTACTGAGAATTTAATTTCCGAAAATGTCGTACACGAGCTTTGTCATGCGGCTCGCTGGGGAAAAAATGATGAATGGATAAAATCTCTTTTCGACGGTTTATTATTCGAAGGGCTTGCTTGTGTGCTTGAAGACGAGTTCGCAAACAATAATCCTGAAAAGACTTTATTCATCAAAACTATCCTTGAGCGTTCTGACGAAGAAAATGAAAAAATTCTAGCAGTGGTTCGTGAAAAACTAGACTCTAATGAATATAATTACGATGAGATATTCTTTAATGGTAACGATAAGCTACCACGTTGGGCTGGCTACTCTCTAGGTTATTATCTCGTCAAGAAATACCTTGAGAAAACTAACAAAGGAATCGAAGATGCGTTTGCCGATAAATACGCAGATTTCAAAATCGTCTTATAGGCATGGAAAAAAGTATTATAATCTAAATAACTGATGAAGATTAAGATTATATACGACAAAGAAATAGAGCCAAGGCAGATTATTAAGGACGTCTACAAAATGCCAAATATTGATCAATTGATCAAGCAGGGTTTTAGTCTTCGTATGGGGAGCAAGTATGATGAGATTCTCCATGAATTTTATGAGGCAAGCGGTCATTATATGTACTTACAGCTTGGGGATAAGCTAAGAG
>CAUQIL010000012.1:0-13184 GCA_963518195.1 uncultured Candidatus Saccharibacteria bacterium
AGATCATGATTGCAAACTCGGCTGTACGTTCAATAATTCGTGAGGGCAAGACGCATCAGCTTGATAACACGATACAGACTGGTGCAAATGAAGGAATGCAGACAATGGATCGTACTTTAGCGAAGCTAGTACAACAGGGTACGGTGACCTATGATAGCGCAAGAGATTATGCAGTGGATATGCGTGAGTTTGATAGGTTGGTGAAGGGGATTTAATGAAACGATTTATATATAAAGCTAGAGATAGTAAAACTGGAGAAATGACTAAGGGGGTGATCCAGGCAGAAAATGAACGTACTGCTGGGAAGCTTTTGATCGAACAGGGGATGACGCCGGACCGAATTGATGAAGATATGTCAGGGGTTGGGCTATTTCAGCGTTTTAAAAACAAGATCACGATGAAAGACAGAATTGTCTTTACGAGGCAGTTTGCGACTTTAATCGGGGCTGGTTTGCCTTTGTCTAATTCATTACGTACTGTAATCGAACAGACCGAAAGTAAGCCAATGCAGAAGGTAGTGGAGTCAATCTTGGTGGACGTGGAGGCTGGTAAAACTTTAACCCAGGCCTGTGAAAAGTATCCGGATGTGTTTAATAAAGTATATATTGCATTGCTTCGGGCGGGTGAAGCTTCGGGTAGCTTGGATTTGTCGCTGAAACGTTTGGCGGAGCAGCAGGAAAAAGATAACGCGATGATTTCAAAGATTCGCGGTGCTTTGGTTTATCCAGCAATTATTTTAATGGTGATTATCGCGGTATTGGTCTTTATGGTGCTTATGATTGTGCCACAAGTTCAGTCATTATATAAGGATATAGGGAAGCCACTACCATGGGCGACGGGCGCATTAGTTTCACTTGCGAATTTTTTGGTAGCATCTTGGTGGTTGGTAACGATTTTGTTGGGGGTGGGAATTTATTTTCTATTTCAGTTTAGAAAAACTACAACTGGCATTGAATGGGCGGCACTAGCGAAGTTGAATGTTCCAATATTTAAGACAATGTTTTGGCGTTTATATAATTCGCGTTTCGCTAGAACGGCTTCGAACTTAATGTCGGCAGGGGTATCAATTCAGGATAATTTGCATATCTCAGCGGAAGCGATGAATAACGTGGTACTAGAAAAAGAAATTAAGGAAGTCTCGGAAAAAGTTAAACAAGGTAAAACTTTGTCGTCATCTTTGAAAAATCTTTCTTATATTTTGCCATTGGTGCCTCAAATGGCTTCGATCGGTGAGGAATCTGGTAAAATAGATGAGATGTTGGCGAAGGCTGCACAAGTGTATGAGGATGAATTGGAAGAGCAAATTCGAACAATTTCAACCTTGATTGAGCCAGTGTTGATGGTAATCATGGCAGTAATGGTTGGCTTCATTATTGTGGCGGTGCTATTCCCAATATATGCAATTGTAAATGATGTACAGGGAAGTTTATAGTGAAGATTTTATGGACAGACGGAAGTGCTTCACCTAATCCTGGGCCAGGTGGCTATGCTGTGATTTGTGATGGCCAGCCGGTGAGATTAGGGAGAGAAGAAGCTTCAACGAATATTCGAATGGAAGGCGCGGCAATGCGCGCAGCAATGCAGTTTTTGGCTGGAGAAGAGGGGGAAATTCATTCAGACTCAGAATTTTGGATTAATGTTTTGACAAAATGGGCGCCTGGTTGGGAAAAAAATGGTTGGAAAAAGAAGACTGGACCTATTAAAAATCTAAATTTAGTAAAAGAATTGTATGGGTTATATCGAGACTCTAAGGTGAAACTAATTTGGGTGAAGGGGCATGATGGAATCGAAATGAACGAACTAACCGATCTGTGGGCGAATAAGGCGCGAGAAAATGAGGGGGCGGAAAATGTTGAAGTAGAATTGGTATCAACGGAGTAGGAAATGCGAACGATTATTTATAAGAGTAAATTGGCAGATCGTGATGCGTTTGAGGCGAAGCTATCACATTTAGATTATGATTTTGGGCCGGTTTATTGGCAGCATAACAGAGTTTTTGTACCAAAAAATTATCAGAATCATAATAATTATCCAAGAATGATTTTGAGAATCGAAATGAAGGCGGTAGATCGTCCAGCGAAGTATGACTTAATTTGTAAGAGACATATTGAAGACTCTGGGGTGACTATTTCGCATGTGACGCAAGTGAGAGACTATGCGGAAGCGGCAAATATTTTGCTGCAATTAGGCTTTGTGATGCAGGCAGAAATTCCACGTCGAAGGCAATCTCTTGAGATTAATAAAAACACAAAGGTTTATATTGATCAAATTGACAACCAGAAAGAGGATTTCGTAAAAATTGAAATCACACTGGATGATAATGAAAAAGTGGGAGAAGGACAGCGAAAATTGGAGGGGCTTTTGGCTGAATTTGGTCTGTCTGAAAATGAGAGACTGAAAGAAACCTACGCTGATCTAGCATAGTCAAACTTTTTTGTGTTAAACTAGTTAGAAAAAGAGAGGAAGTATGGAGTCAGAAGATAGACCAGCATTTACAAATTCTGAGATTAAGAAGATTAGTGATTTTGATGTATTCTTGTGGGCAAATGAAATTGATGAAGTAAAGAATAATGTCTCTTGTGAGCTTTTTCTATTTAATAAAAATTACACTCCGTTTAAAATTCGTTATTCAGAAAAATTAACTAATTCCGTAAAGCAAATGTTTATGGGTGAGGCAGTGGTTTTTGTGATTAAAGAGGCAGACAAAGGTCTGGAATGTCGTGAATACGAAAAATCAGATGGTGAAAATAAGGTAATTTATCGCACAGATCTCAACAAGGTGGTGAGAGCTGAGAGTCTGATTCGTTTGGTGGAAAAAGAATATAAGGATATTGATTATTTTACGGATAATGAGCACCAATTTAAGAAGGTGAAGGGTATTTTGGCGAGATTTACTTATCGTTGTGGTGATGGGATTAAAACGTTATATATTGCAAAGGCGATTTCAGCCGCTTCAGCGCTTAATGCTAAATCTTCTTGGGAATTAAATGGTGAGAGTTTTGAACCGTTTAGTGCCGAGGTGGCACTGAAGATGCCGGACGATAATCAAGTTGCAATTATTGATGAGAATGTGGTAATTTTCAATCAGAGTAAGTTTGAGAACCTTTTTCAATATGATTTTAAGGCACAGATGCTGGCTGAGGCGAAAGCAAGGGAAATTGAGGAGAAGTATCAGCTATCTTTTGCTGAGGGATTAACCTTAAATGCTTTACTGCAGGATAAAAAGCCTCTCGTAAAGAAGCTGCAAGATATGGATATTAAAGAGCAGATGTCGCAAGAACAGCTAGTGGATTATTCTGACGAGATGAAATTGGAGTTAATGACAGACGATGACGGTAAAATCATTATCATGGATGATAAGGATTTGACGATGTTTGTGAATTTATTAAATGAAGATTATTATGTTTCACCGGTGAATGGTAAGCGTTATGAGATTAAGTCTAAGAAGCTACTGAATGAGCCGGAGGGCGAACCACCAAGAGGCTAAAATGCCAAGAATTTATATAAAATGTCTACACTGTGGGGAAATTGAAGCGACTGTTTCAGGCGGTGGTGGTTTTTGTGGGGACATGGAGCTCTGTTTAGAAAAGAGAGAGACTAGAATAGTACCCGGGGTATGTGCTAATTGTCAGTGTAGAAAGCTAAATACGGGGAGAAGTTTGATTTTAAAGGGGGAGCTAACTCAGATTGCGTTAAGAGATCAGATGGATGATTGAGTAAATAATTTATACACATTTAATAGATTATATTTTTGTATAAATTAATTATTCAAGGAGAAATAATGAAAAAAATTTATAAAGTAGCGGTGGCGGCTTTGGTTGTGGCGGGCGTGGCTTTTGCTGGAGTAAAGTTTGCTAGCATGCTGGGGAAGCATGAGACGGGGAAAAAATACTCAATTGTGAGCACGAGTTTTCCTGGTTATGATTTTGCGCGTGCGGTAGCTGGCGACAATACAGAGGTTTCTGTGAAGATGTTATTGAAGCCTGGGGCTGAATCGCATAGTTTTGAGCCTACTCCACAAGATATTTTGACAATTAAGAATAGCAATTTATTTCTCTACGTCGGGGGAGACTCAGACGAATGGGTAAAAAAGGTGATCAGTGAGATTGATCCGAAGAAGACTAAGGTGATGAAGCTAGTTGATTTAGTAAAAACAAAAAACGAGGAAGTGGTCGAGGGGATGCAGGAAGATGAGGATGATCATAAGGATGATCACGATCACGACCATAAGCATGACCACGATCACGACCATGATCATAAGCACGATCACAAGCATGACCACGATAACGACCACGATCACAAGCATGATCACGACCATAAAGAGGAGGAACCCGAAGTCGATGAGCATGTATGGACTAGTTTAAAGAATGCTAAAGAGATTACAGAAAAGATTCTTAAAGCTACTTTAGAGTTTGATAAGGCAGAGGAAAAGAAGTTATCTGAAAATGCCAAGAATTATACGGACAAAATTGTTGCAGTCGACCAGAAAATTGGGGAAATGGTTAAGACAGCGAAGCGCAAAGAAATTATCGTCGGCGATCGTTTTCCGTTAAGATATTTTGTAGATGATTATGGAATTAAATATTATGCCGCCTTTCCAGGATGCTCAGAACAGACGGAAGCTAACGTAAAAACTGTAAGCTTCTTAGTAAAAAAGATAAAAGAAGATAAAATTCCTGCTGTCTTTAAGATTGAGCTTTCAAATGGGTTGATTGCGGAAACTTTAGCAAAGGAGACGGGTGCAAAGATTTTGGAAATTCAATCTGCACATAATATTTCGGAAAAAGATTTTGAGGCAGGAGTAACATACGTTGATTTAATGGAGCGTAATTTTGATGTGTTAAAAGAAGCCTTGAATAGTTAGTATTCAAGACAGACGATATAGACGCGATATGAAAGAGTGGCTAAAAGGAATGAAGAGTTTATGAAAGACGGTGGTGAGTCAATACTAACTGTAAAGAAGTTACAGGTAAGTTATGATAAGGTAAATGTTTTTTCGAATTTAAGCTTTGAAGTTCGTGAGGGGGATTTCATCTGTATCGTTGGACAAAATGGAGCTGGAAAATCAACACTGATTAAGACTTTACTGGGGTCGATTAAGCAGAGTAGGGGTGAAATTATTTTTCATAACCTGAAACGTAAATTTATCGGCTATATGCCGCAGGAAAGTAAGGTGGATAAAAATTTTCCAGCTTCAGTATCTGAGATCGTTTATTCAGGGACGTTAAATCGGATAGGGGTACGACCGTTTTATGGGAGGGAAGAGGAAAAGGTAGTATCTGAATGCTTGAAGGAGTTGAAAATCTCAGATCTTACAAAACGTCACTTCGCAGATCTTTCGGGTGGTCAGAGACAGAAAGTCTTACTGGCTAGAGCTTTGGCAGCAACGTCAAAATTGTTAATCTTGGACGAACCATCGAATAATTTGGATTTTAAGTCAAAAATGGAATTATATGATAATTTGTTGAAGTTAAATAAAAAAGGCATTACGATTTTGATGGTGACACATGATCTTGATCATAAAAATTTGATAGGAAATAAAATATTGGCACTATCTGGAAAAGAATATTTCTTTGGTGAAACTTGTGAATACGTGGAGAGAATTCATAATGTTTGAGATATTTGGGCAAGGATTTTTAATGAGGGGGTTTATTGCTGGGTTGGTAATATCAATCTCAGCAGCACTTATTGGGACAGCCTTAGTACTTAGAAGGAATGCGATGATTGGGGATGGGTTGTCGCATGTGGGGTTTGGGGCTTTTGCCGTTGCTACGGTATTGAATTTTGCACCTCTTGAATTTGCGATGCCAATCGTAATACTAATGTCATTTTTAATTTTGAGATTAAATAGTCAAAATAAAATTCAGCCAGATGCAGCAATAGCGATGGTTTCAGCAGGTGCATTGGCGCTTGGTACTTTCGTGATCTCGATAACGCGTGGCGTAAATACGGATATAAATAATTATCTGTTTGGGAGCATTCTGTCGATTTCGGAAGGAGATATGATGATTAGTCTGTTCTTCTCAATATTGGTGATTGGAATCTTTATCGGTTGTTATAATAAGATTTTTGCGTTAACTTTTGATGAGGATTTTGCAAAATCGATTGGAATTAAAACAAACTTATATAATGCAATATTTGCAGTACTTTGTTCAGTTGTAGTGGTTTTGGGGATGAGATTGATGGGATCATTATTGATTTCGAGTTTGATTATTTTTCCAACAATGTCGGCAATGCAGCTAGTGAAAACATTTAAGAAGGTAATATTCATATCAGTTCTGGTGTCCGTGGTTTGTTTTATGATAGGAATGTGGGCGTCTTATAGTTTATCCACGCCGACTGGTTCGACCATCGTATTAGTTAACCTAGCTGTATTTATTTTGGTACGACTAGTTCGCTGGGTACAGAAATAAGATTTGAAAAAATAAATAAATTATAATAAAATTATTCGATAAAAGAGTATTCTTTCTTTAAACAAGAATTCTAAATAGATCACGGGAGGTGATGGATGCTGAAATTATTTAAGTATATGAAGCCATATTTCTGGCAGTGTTTGGTTTTGGTGCTGGCTGTTGGACTACAGGTTTTTGGTACATTGATGCTTCCGACGATGATGGCGGATATTGTAAATAATGGGATTAATAATAATGATACGGACTATATTTTTAGAACTGGTATCTTTATGTTTTTGGTCACTGTAGTGTCGGCGCTTGGCACTTTGGTGTCGTCCTATTTTTCGACTAAAGTGAGCGCTGGGATAAGTCGAGATATGAAACGTGATCTTTTTGCTAAGGTATTGTCTTTTTCGATTACGGAAACCGAACAATTTTCGACAGCCTCTTTGGTGACAAGAACTACGAATGACGTATCACAAGTGCAGCAAACAATGGTGATGTGTCTTTCGATGTTGGTGCGTGCACCATTAATGGCAGTGGGGGCGGTAGTGCAGGCTTTTGTAGTGGCGCCGGACATGACCTGGATTATTGCTCTAGCAATTGGTATTCTTTTGATTTTCTCAATTGTGATTATAGGATCAGTGATGCCAAAATTTGCAGTTTTTCAGAAGATGATGGATAGAATCAATCTGCTTACTAGAGAGAATCTGACTGGGGTGAGGGTGATTAGAGCCTTAAATAAGGAAGATTACGAGGAAAAGAAGTTTAAAAAGGCGAATGAAGAATTAACGAAGACAGATCTTTCGATTGTGAGAATTATGCAATTACAGACACCGATTATGATGTTAGTGTTTAATATGACTTCGTTGTTTGCAATTTGGGTAGGGGTTTCAAGACTATCGTTTGATATGAGTTACCTTGGTAAGATGATTGCGTTTATGCAGTATGCTACACAGGTGATTATGTCATTCTTGTTTTTGACAATGCTGTTTGTATTAATTCCTAGGGCAAATGTTTCGGCAAAACGTATTAATGAGGTTTTAGTGACAAAATCAAAAATTGTATTCCCAGAAAAATCTCTTGATATGCCAAAATCAAAAACAAGCGTGGAATTTAGAAATGTAAGTTTTGGTTATAAAACAACCGATGGGAAGATTTTGGACAATATTAATTTTATTGCGGAGGCAGGAAAGACAACGGCCTTCATCGGCTCGACTGGTTCTGGAAAATCGACACTGATTAATTTAGTGCCAAGGTTTTTCGATGCTACAGAAGGGCAGATTTTGATTAACGGAGTAGAGATTCAGAATTACTCTGAGGCTGATTTGATTAATCGAATTGGCTTAGTGCCACAAAAGGGGTATCTATTTGGAGGGACGGTGCGTTCAAATATTTTGTTCGGGGTGGAAAATGGATCAGGTGAGCAAATGAAGAAGGCAGCGGAAGTTGCACAGGCAGCCGAATTCATTGAGAAGATGCCTAAAAAATATGATACGGAAATCTCAGAAGGGGGGACTAATGTCTCTGGTGGACAAAGGCAGCGTTTGTCAATCGCAAGAGCAGTAGCGAAAAATCCAGAAATTTATGTATTTGATGATGCATTTTCGGCTCTGGATATGAAGACAGATAGGAATTTAAGAAAGGCCTTAAAGAAAATAACAGAAGATTCTGTAGTGTTAGTTGTGGCACAGAGAATTAATACGATTCGAGACGCTGAACAGATTATTGTATTGGAGCAAGGCAAGATTGTTGGGAAGGGGACACATTACGAATTACTGAAGAATTGTCGGGTGTATCTTGAGATTGCTAAGTCGCAGTTTTCTGAAAAAGAGTTAGAAGCGGAGCTAGCTTTAACTCATGGAAAAAACACGGAAAATAGAATGAGCCAGAAAGGGGAGAAATAAAATGCACGGTAAGGGCATGAGTTCACAGGGGCCAAAAGATTTTAAATCGGCATTAAGACGTTTTTGGTTTTCAATAAGAGAGTGGAAGGTGAAAATCATCGTGGCGTCGATACTGTCGTTGGTGTCAACGCTTTTGATGGTGTTTGGTCCTATGATTTTAGGAATGATGACGACTTCGGCAACGGAATCGTTAAAAAATCAGGGTGCAATAAATTGGCCAGAGATTAACTTCTTAGGTTTTGTATTAATTGCAACTTTTCTATTATCGGCAGTGATCTCTTATATCCAAGGCGTGGTGACTTCGTCGTTGTCGGTTTTATATGAGAAGAAACTAAGAAATAGTATCTTGGAGAAGATGAGGAAACTACCAATTGGTTACTTTGATAAAACGCCGAATGGTGATGTGATGTCCAGGATGATTAATGACGTGGATACAATTTCTGTTTCTTTTGCGGAAACTTTAACCCAGATAATCACAAGCTTTACAATGTTGTTTGGATATCTTGCAATTATGTTGTATCTTTCAATAACGTTATCATTGATTGCTATTATCGCCGTACCAATTTCAACTATTTTTATTTCGGTTGTGTTAAAGAAGGCAAAGGTATATTTTGCGGCTGAAAGAGCAACGCTGGGTAAATTAAATTCGATTATTGAGGAGAACTTTAGTGGCCAGTTGATTATTAAAGCAAATAATCATGCAGGTAAGTCAATTAAGAGTTACGATAAGATGAATACTAGGCTATACGAAGAAAGTAGACGAGCACAGTTTTTAAGTTCGCTAACATTTCCACTAACACATGTATTTTTGAACTTAGCATATGCTGGAGTATGTATGCTGGGTGGTTATTATGTAATTTCAGGAGCAATCTCAATTGGTGGAATACAAGCATTTATCCAGTATCTAAACCGCTTCAATAGGCCAATTACTGAAGTGGCACAGCTTTCAAGTACGATTCAGCAGATTTTGGCAGCAGCAGAAAGAATTTTTAACTTCCTTGAAGAAACAGAAGAAACCCCAGAAGTGGAAAAAAGTTTATTTAAGCAAATCATGAATAAGGATCGTAAATTTCTTGGTGAGGTGGAGTTTAGAGACGTTAACTTTAGTTATGACGTAAAGCCTGTGATTAAGAATTTCTCAGTGAAAATTAAACCTGGGATGCAGGTGGCAATTGTGGGGCCGACGGGAGCGGGAAAGACTACGATTGTAAACTTGTTAATGCGATTCTTTGATCCTAATGATGGCGAGATTTTGATTGATGGAGTGGAGACTAAGAAAATGCGACGCGATGAAGTGCGTGATTTATTCGGGATGGTCTTACAAGATACATGGTTATTCTCAGGGACAATTATGGAGAATTTGAAATACGGAGCAAAGAAGATTTCGGATGAAGATGTTTATAAAGCGGCGAAACTGGTGGGGGTAGATCATTTTATTAAGTCGCTACCTAATGGGTATCAAACGGTGATTTCAGAAGATTCGGATAATATTTCGGCTGGAGAAAAACAATTGATGACGATTGCAAGGGCGGTGATTAGTGAGCCGATGATGATGATTTTGGATGAGGCAACTTCTAATGTAGACACACGTACCGAGCAATTAATCCAGGATGCGTTTTCAAAGCTTACAAAGGGGAGAACTTCCTTTGTGATTGCACACCGGTTGTCTACAATTCGAGAGGCTGATTTGATTTTGGTAATGCGGGAGGGGAATATCATTGAGCAAGGTAATCATAAAGAATTGATCGCAAAGAATGGCTTCTATGCGGAGCTTTATAATTCGCAGTTTAGTGAAGATGTGTAGAAACTGAACTCTTGTGTTACTATAGAGATAGTAATACTAGGAGGATGCTGTGGCGAAACTATATTTCAGATACGGTGCAATGGGCTGCGGAAAGACAATGCAGCTTTTACAGGTAGCTTTTAATTATGAAGAGCGCGGACATCAGGTCTGTGTGATGAAACCAAAGACGGATACTAAGAATGGTGAAAAGTTGTTAACCAGGATTGGGCCGGAGCGAGTGACAGATTTTTGTTTTGGGAAAGAAGATGATCTCTTTAGTTATTTGAAAAAACATATTAAGGATAAGAAAATTTCCTGTGTGCTCGTTGATGAGGCACAGTTTTTGACGTCAAAACAAGTGGGTCAGTTGATGAAAGTAACAACGGATCTTGGAGTGCCAGTAATGGCTTATGGTTTAAGATTAAACTTTAGGTTGACTGACGGCGGTTTTGAAGGGGCAACCAGATTATTGCAGATGGCACATGATATTGATGAAATTAAAACGATATGTGAGTGTGGACGTAAGGCAACGCTGAACGCGCGGTTTTTGAATGGAGAGTTTATGGCGGATGGCCCAGATGTCTTAATCGATGATGGTACCTCAGAGGTTGAGTATAGGGCAATTTGTCCAAAATGTTACTCTGAATACGCAGCGGGGAAGAAAAAAGGCGGGGAAATTTTGAAAAAGCATGCGGCAGGAGTGAAATAATGTTGATTGTGATCGAGGGGCAAGATGCGACTGGGAAAGATACACAGGCGCGACTTCTGGCTGAATATCTAAGGGAAAGGGGTAAAACAGTGACGGCTTATTCAGAGTCGGGAACTGGTTCGGAGGATCCCTTTGTCTCTGAGATTTCTAAGTTAACATATAAAACTAAGCAAGATATTAACCATAGAACTAGAGTATTGCTATTCCTAGTCAATCGTTATGAGCAATGGCGAAAGATTGCGGAGCCTGCGTTAAGGCGAGGTGAGACGGTGATCTTGACACGTAACTGGTTGTCGACCTTGATTTATGAAGGGTATGCTGGTGGGGTATCAAAATCGTTAATTTCGCGTTTGCACAAAGAAATTATGCCGGATTATTATTTTAAGCCTGATAAGATGGTAGTATTGACGCTGTCAGATGCGGAGAGGCAACGTAGGTTAAATACGCAGGCGGTCGAACAAGGTCGAGTGGGTGAAGTATTAAAAACACAGCCAACAGAGTTTCAGAAAAAAGTGAATGAAGCATATCTTAAGGTGGCGAAGGAAATGAAGTTGCAGTGCCTAGACGCTGGGGGAACGATTGATGAAGTACAAGGGGAATTAAGAAAACTATTTGCATTATAAGATGAAGTGTTTTGATGAGAGTTGGCGGGGGTTTTTGGAGGAAGAATTCTCAAAGGCTTATTTTCGGAAATTAGCTGATTTTTTACATGGAGAATATGAGAAAAGGACAATTTTTCCAGAAAAAGACTCGGTGTTTAGGGCTTTTTTGACGGATTTAAACAAGATAAAGGTAGTAATTTTGGGGCAAGACCCATATCATACACCAGGGGTGGCGGATGGATTGGCTTTTTCAGTTAAAAAGGGTGGAAAATACATGGCGCCTAGTCTCCTGAATATTTACAAGGAAATTGATGCAGATATGGGAAAGCACTTAAATCCAGATGGTGATCTTTCGAGTTGGCAGGAGCAGGGAGTGTTGCTACTAAATAATGTATTGACAGTGGAGGCACATAAGGCTGGGTCGCACAGGGGAAAAGGTTGGGAAATTTTTTCGAAGAACTGTGTGGAGTATTTGAATAGAAATCGTGAGAATTTGGTATTTATTTTATGGGGAAGGGATGCTAGGAGTAAAAAGGTATTAATTGATCAAGAGAGACACCTAGTTTTAGAGTCGGCCCACCCCTCGCCGCTTTCGGCTCATAATGGATTCTTTGGTTCTAGGCCATTTTCGAAAACAAATGAATATTTGAAGTCGAAGGGCCTCGAAGAAATTAAGTGGTAAAAATATTAGACTAAAAAAAGAACCCCTTGCGGGGTGCCTTTTTTAAAGTGGTTGACAGATTGAGCCGCCGCCTTCTTTCTTATAAAGGATGGCAACTTTGCGTGAACCGGAAGCGTGAATAGCATCTGGGCCTTCGCAGGTGGCATTGGTGACGATGCTAATGGTGTGACCTTTGGTACCACTTTGTTCGTAAGGGTTGCCGGCTGTGACGTCTTCTACACCGTTTGGACGGCCCTCAGATTGATCACGCCAGGTAGAAGCTGAACGTTGACCGTTGTTACAAATTTTGGTCTCTGCATTATAGGAAGTTGCTTCACGGCAGGAGGAAATGGATAGAGAGTATGGGCCACCTTCTGGGTCAACAAATTTATCTTTATCTTCTTTACCAATGATTAGGTAGGAATCGTAGAAATAGGCCCAAGATTGGTGATTAAGAGTACGGGAAATGTTTTGGTCGACTTCAGTGTGTCCAGAAACGTAGGAGCCAAATTTGTCTGAAGGAATAGCGCCACTGTTATTTGACTGATAGTTGGTTAGAGCAGCAGCGAGTCTGGAGATGTCAGAGGTGCGCTGGGTGTCGCGGCGGTTGCGTTGGAGAGCAGGAAGGGCGATGAAGACCATAAGGAAGATAAGACCGGCGATACCAAGTACCAAGACAACCTCGATGATGGTGAAGCCTTTTTTGTTATTTAGATTTTGATTTGCCATTTGATCCTTTCTTTTTAGTCAAGTTTTTGGCGTGTTTCTTATGCAAATAATAATAAAATCTCATAGAAAAATCAAGAGGCTTATGCTAATATACAGATAGTGTTAGTGGTGCTTTATCTAGTATTTTTTGTGGTGGGGGCGGTTTTTGGATCATTTGCATGCTGTCAGGCTTATCGGATTCGATATAAGGAAAAGGGAAAGAGGATTGGTGGACGTTCAGAGTGTCTTTTTTGTCATCACCGACTGGCTTGGTATGAATTAATCCCGATTGTATCATGGGTATTACAGGGGGGACGTTGTCGGCAATGCGGAAAGAAGATTGGGGGAATTGAGATTACTTCAGAAGTGGCGATGGGATTAATTTTTTGTGGAATTTTGAGTTTATTTTTTAAACAAGTGAA
>CAUQIL010000013.1:0-13182 GCA_963518195.1 uncultured Candidatus Saccharibacteria bacterium
GGTGCATTAAATCTTTAACTCCGTTAACTTTTCTTTAACTTCGTCAAGCGCCTTTTGTCCGAAACCTTTAAGTTCTTTGAGGTCGGTGTCTGAGAGGACAACGAGATCGCGGATGGTACGAATTTCGTTATTAACAAGTGCGTTGGCGGTACGGGCGGAGAGGCCAAGCTCTTCAATTGGGAGCATAAGACCTGCATCTTCCGCTTCTTCTTTTGAACCTGGAGCAGGTGCTGATTCAACAACAGTGCTTCCGGCAAAAGCTTTATATTGGTTGAGGAGGATAGCGGCAGCTTCCTCGAAGGCTTCTCTTGGGGTAATGGTGCCATCAGTCTCGATAGTAAGAGTTAATTGATCCAAGTTGGTATCTTGCCCAACACGAGTCTTGTCTACATCGAAACGAACACGCAAAACTGGGGTGAAGACAGCATCAAGTGCGATCATGTCGCTGTGAATACGTTCTTCACTAGCAGCTTCGATTGGAAGGTAACCACGTCCTGATTCAACGATGAAATGCATCTTAAGAGTGTAGTTTGGATCGTCGATGTGGCAGATAACCTGGTTAGGGTTTGCGATTTCGACATCGCCAGTGAGTTTAATATCACCAGCAACAACACGTGCATCACCATCTTTTTCAGTTTGATCGCTGCCTTTAATCTCAAGAGTAAGTTCTACTGGAGCGTCAGTGTGACACTTGAAGCGAATATTCTTAAGATTTAGCATGATGTCAATGACATCTTCACGCACACCCTCGATAGCAGTAAATTCATGAGTGGTGCCTTCAATGCTGAAAGAAGTGATGGCAGCACCTTTGATGCTTGAGAGTAGAACACGGCGTAGCGAGTTTCCTAAGGTGTGACCATAGCCGTGATAGAGCGGCTTGATAACAAATGAGGCGCTACTAGCGGACAATTCGTTAACTTCTGCAAGATTTGCTTCGTGAATTACTTTTGTTGTCATTTTTCTCCTTAGCGTGAGTAATACTCAACGATTAGTTGTTCGTTAATGCCTGCTTCGGCTTCTTCGCGTTTTGGCTTGCCGGTAATTTCGATAGTCATTTTCTTAGCATCAGACTTCATCCAGCTGAGTGGAGTAACGCCACTTGCAGCGACGATGTTGTCGAGATTCTTGAAGTATTCAGACTTTTGAGACTTAGCGCGTACTTCGAGTTTGTCACCAGCCTTCAAGCGGATTGAAGGGATGTCAACACGGCGACCGTTAAGAGTGAAGTGTCCGTGAGAGACAAGTTGGCGTGCTTGGCGACGAGTAGAAGCGAAACCAGCGCGGAAAACAACGTTATCTGCGCGGCGTTCTAGGAATTCTAGAAGGATTTCACCGGTTAGACCTTCGGCCTTTTGGGCTTCTTTCATCAATTTAGCAAATTGTTTTTCGAGAAGACCATAAAGTCTACGAACTTTTTGCTTTTCGCGAAGTTGGGTAAGATACAAACTACCACCGCGAACTCGCATATCACCGTGCTGACCTGGAATACCAGATTTTTTAGCCATGATTTTGTGAGCTTTTGGTGCTAGGGCAAAGCCCTCGCGACGACTTTGTTTGACAATTGGAGATTTATCTCGTGCCATTACGGTTTCCTCTCTCCTTTAGGACGTACACCACCATGAGCGATAGGTGTTTGGTCGGTTATACTATCAATTTTGATGCCAAGACCTGAGATAGCACGGATAGCGCTATCACGACCGAGACCGATACCCTTGACGTAAACGTCGACGGAATTCAGACCGTGATCTTTTTTGGCAATTTCACCAGCTTTTTCAGCGGCGATTTGAGCAGCGTAAGCTGTACCCTTCTTGGAACCTCTAAAACCGTTAGCACCAGCAGATGACTGAGTGAGGACTTGGCCTTTCTTGTCGGAAATGCTGATGATGGTGTTATTAAAGGTGGCCTTGACGTGGACCTGACCAGAAGTGACAATACGCTTGCCTTTCTTGGTTTTGACTTTGACTTCTTCAGTTCTAACTTCTTCTGTCATATTTTTACTCCACTAACTAGGTTTTACTTGCTGCTTTTGGTTGTGTTCCACCGACCGCGATCGCCTTACCCTTACGTGTACGTGCGTTCGTACGAGTACGTTGGCCGTTGACTGGAAGACCAGCCTTGTGGCGGATACCTTTATAAGAATTGATATCCTTAATGCGTTTGATATTGTTTGTTACGAGGCGACGCAGATCACCTTCGACTTGATATTTGCTAGAAATAATGTCGTTGATTTTCTGTTCCTCAGCCTCGGTGAGATCTTTCACCCGAGTGGTAGGCTCAATTTTGGCCTCCGCAAGGATGGCTTTTGAGGTAGTGCGTCCGATACCAAAAACGTAAGTAAGGGCAATCCATACTTGTTTTTCGGAAGGGATGACTACGCTAGCAATTCTTGCCATGCTTAACCCTGCCTTTGCTTATTCTTAGGTTTTTTCTTGTTGATGACACGCAGCACGCCTTTGCGACGAACATAGATATCATCAGGGGAGATTTTCTTTACACTTGCACGTACTTTCACTGTGTAAAAATCCTTTCCTTGTTAATCTATTTCAGGTACTAATGAAAAAGCGGAAATTTTTTCAGAGTTCGCCAAAATAGGGTTGATATTATTTAAGGCGGAAGCTGATACGGCCCTTCGTAAGATCGTAAGGGGTAAGTTCAACCTCAACCTTGTCACCTGGCACAAGACGGATAAAGTTTTTGCGCATTTTTCCGCTCATGTGCGCAATAATAATATGGCCATTCTCAAGCTCCACTCTAAACTGAGTGTTTGGTAATGCATCGACGATGGTGCCGCCGAGTTTAATTACTTCCTTTTGACTAACCATAAATTACCCGCTTATTATAACAAAAAATAATTAAAATGTAAATGTTGGTTTTTATATTGATCAGTAGATTTTGGTTAATCGTTTGAAGCTTGTGATTAAAAAGTGATTTTTTCCATTTCGTTAATAGCTTTGTCTCGATAAATAAGATCTTCTCGTTTTTTGAATCCAAGTTTTTCCCAAAAAAGGTTACCGAGATTATTATTGGAGAAGACAACCAAAGCGACTTTATTAATACCTTCGTTTTTTAAGGCAGCCAGTGATGATGTTACGAGTTTTTGCCCGATACCTTTCTTTCTAAAATTCTCGGAAACTGCAGTGTGATAAATATAGCCCCTTCGTCCATCATGTCCCGTAATAATCGTTCCAATAATTTTATTATGTAATGTGGCTACAAAACATGTATTTGG
The DNA here is from genome assembly GCA_963518195.1 of uncultured Candidatus Saccharibacteria bacterium. Classification (GTDB taxonomy): domain Bacteria; phylum Patescibacteriota; class Saccharimonadia; order Saccharimonadales; family Saccharimonadaceae; genus Nanosyncoccus. The sequence continues at coordinate 3,230 of CAUQIL010000013.1, forward strand.
ATTACGTTGCAAGAAAATATTAATCCCTGTTTTTGTATCATCTAAATTATTTAAACCCATTCCTTTGGTTAAAGTCCAGAGCTTATAGATATTATCATAATCTTCGATTAACATTGGTCTTATGTAAATGTCATCCATGTTCTACTTTGTTCCATTATATTCGAACTGCTCTTAAGAATTGACGTGATAGATAGGTTCTTTGTAAATTCGACCATTCGCCGGTACAAGTTATGATACTAATTGATTCCACTCCTTCAACGGGTGAAGTCTGCATGGAGCGCATTTTTTGATTGGCCTCTTTTAAAGTATAGGTATAGTTATCGTAGACTTGATAAGTATATTTTGTACCATCGCCCATCTCAATGATGATATGATCGCCTTTTTCTAGTAGAACAAGATTCTTGAAGACGCCTTGCATAGTTGGACCACCATTGTGTCCATCAAGAATAGCAGTACCGTTTTTGCCCGGAAGACTGGATTTTGTATACCATCCAACGTCAAAAATGCTGAGTGGGACTGCGATAGCGCCTGCGGCTGTTTCGTTCACAGGGAGAATCCTTGCATTATTTACACCAATTTTTTCTATACTTAAAAAGCGTGGCTGATCGGCAGAGACGATATAGTTTTGTTTTTGATCGTTGGTGATAATTGTTTCGTCGACATCTGTACTATCGATGGAGATGTCACCAGAGGTGCGTGGCTCTATGCGTTCTTTGCCTTCTTGGGATTTATAATATTGGTTTTCCCAGATAGCTAGTCTTGCGATTACTACCATGAAAAGGATCAGTACAATAATTTTTAGAATCGTGCTGATATGTAGTTTTGATCGTGTGTTCTTTAATTGCATATATCCACCCTATATTCTTTTATTTAAAGTCGTCGTAGGTAACCATCAGGGCGCGAGAATCTACTTGACGTAGGTTTTCAAGAGCAACTGTTACAACGATGAGGAGGCCGGTACCTGAAAGGGATAATCCCATTGGTGAGCCGGTAAGGATGATAAAAATGTAATCAGTGATAAACGGAAGCATGGCGATAAGGCCAAGTGAGATTGAGCCAAAGAGATTTAATCGATTAACAACATTATCAAGATATTTAGCTGTCGTTTTTCCTGGTCTTACGCCTTCGATGAAACCACCTTGTTTTTGTAGATTATCGGCAATCTCATTAGTGTTAAAAATGATGGTTGTATAGAAATAAGTGAAGAGAACGACGAGAATGAAGTAGAGTGCAGGATAAACAAACCACTGCGGAGTGATGCCGTTTGGATATAGCTTGGTGAAGTTCTGAGCATTTGGCGCGGTGAAAAGTGATGTGAGTGTGGCTCCGATATTGTTGTCGGGTTTAATTGTGGTGAGGAGTTGTCCAAGTAGTGAAGGTAGAGAGAGGAAGGCGGTTGCAAAAATGACAGGCACAACGCCGGCGGCAATTAATTTAATTGGAAGAATTGATTTAATACCGCCATAGGTGCTATTGCCGTGTACACGCTTGGCGTAATTGACTGTAATAATTCTCTGTGCTTCATTTAGCTTAACAAGCCAATAGAGGACGAAGATAATTGCAAGACCCATGATGAGTAGTGTCCAGAAGACCGTAGGATTGACAGGTAGATTAAACCATCCAAAGAGGTTTAAGGTGCCATATTTGGTTTCAAAAAGGCTGTGGGTAAGGCTGGCTGTTGTGGTTGGGAATTGAGAGATAATACTAGCAAAGATTACCATCGAGATACCATTACCAACGCCCTGTTCGGTGATAAGTTCACCAAGCCACATTAATATGATTGAACCTGCCGTCATGGTGGTGATTGATAGAATCCAGTCACGAGTGGTTGGAACAAAAGATACGGTGTTGGTCGCAGCGATTGACTGGTACAGAATATAGATATAGGCAATAGATTGGACGATGGCTAGAGGTACGGTGATCATGCGGGTCCATTGATTGATCTTGCGGCGTCCTGTTTCGCCATCTTCGGAGAGTTCTTCAAGACTTGGAATAGCTTTGGTGAGAAGTTGAAAAATAATAGAGGCGGTGATGTATGGAGAGAGTCCAACTAGGATTATGGAAAAAGAAGCGAGGCCGCCACCGGAGATTAGGTTTAGGAAACCGGAGAAATCAGATTTTGAAATTAGATTAGAAACAGCATCCTTAAAGGTTTTGGCATCTCCCATTGGTACTGGAATATGTGCGAGTAAACGATATGCGACGATGATGCCAAAAACAATGGCAATACGTTTTAACATGTCTTTGTTTTTTAGGGATTTGAAAATTGTCTTGAAATGCATTAGGACCTCTCTTGTATTTACTTATATATAGTATCATAAACTAGACAAAAAATAACCCCAGGAAGGGGTTATTTTTAATATGATCTATTCTGATACTTTATTTTCAGCTTTTGGACGAGCTGGAACTTTAGCTTTAGTAAAGTTACCACCTGCCTTTTTGATCATCTCGATAGCAGTTTTACTGGCAAATTGAGTCTTAAGATCAATTTTAGCTTCTAGCTCACCACGGGTAATAACCTTAACTTTGACGTATGGGTTGGTGATGAGGTTTGCTTCAGCGAGAATGAAGTTGTCGACAATGCCGGATAGGCCATTAAGGTTATCGGTGTAGACAAGCTCTGCTTTCTTGTGAAGAGACTTGAAGCCTTTAAGCTTTGGGACTGCTTGCATAAGAGCACGTTGACCACCCATGAAGGTTGCTGGCATTTTGCGGTGACCAGTACGAGCTTTTTGACCCTTGGTACCACGACCTGCAGTTTTACCACGACCAGCTGCGATACCACGACCGGCGCGGGTTGGGCGAGAATTGCGCTCAACGATTAACTCATTGTACTTCATTATTTATTCTCCTTTTTGGAGGTTTTACTTTTTTCGATAGTAGTATTCCATTTTGCGCGTGGAACTTGCTGTCTAAGACCTTCGATAACGGCATAAGCAATGTTTACTTTATTGGTTGAGCCAAGTGATTTGGAAATTAAGTTCTTAATTCCAGTGAGGCCAATGACAGAACGGACGATACCGCCTGCGATAATACCAGTACCAGGAGCGGCAGGCTTCATTAAGACGCGAGCACCCGTGGTTTTGGTTTCAACTTCGTGGCAGATAGTCTCTTCGTTTAAGTTGAAGGTGATCATGTTCTTTTTAGCAACACGAACAGCTTTTTGTACAGCAGTAGTAACGTCACCACCTTTTGCTACACCGACACCAACTTTATTTTTCTTATTACCTACGGCAACAAGAGCTTTAAAGCGCATACGGCGACCGCCTTTGACGGTACGAGAAACGCGATCAATATTGATGGTGATTTCTTCAAATTCTTTTGGTGTATTGTCGGCTTTAACGCGGTCACGACGTGTGTTTTTGCGCATTGGTCGACCTGACATATCGCGGGTCTGCTTGGTAGCGGCAACTTCGTCAGTCATCTTTAAAGTACCAGACTTATTGACAACTTTTGGTTGCTTTGGAGCAGTTGTATTTGCGTCGGCCATATTAGAACTCCAATCCTTCCTTACGAGCTGCATCGGCGAGTGAAGACATGCGTCCAGCATAGAGTCTTGAGCCTCGGTCGAAAACAACCTTGCTGATATTTGCTTTTTTAGCTAATTTGGCAATTTCAGTACCAATTTGAGCTGCTTTTTCTGACATTGAACCAGTCATCTTTTTGCCGACGGTTGTTGCGTAAGCAAGTGTAGACATCGTGTCATCGTTAATGATTTGTGCAGTAACGTTTAGATTACTGATGTGGACAGTAAGACGAGGACGCTCCTCGGTACCGTGGATCTTAGCACGGGTTCGATTTGCACGAAAAACTTTATTCATTATTTCTTTCCTGCCTTTCCTGCCTTACGGAGAATAACTTCGTCAGCATATTTAATACCTTTACCCTTGTATGGTTCTGGTTTCTTGAGGGCGCGGATTTCTGCTGCAGTTTGACCAACTTTTTGTTTGTCAATGCCAGAAACGATAATTTCCATCTTGTTAGTTTTTAGCTCAACGCCTTCTGGAGCTGAGTATTTAACAGGATGTGAGAAACCGAGAGACATCTCAATTTCTTTTGGTCCGCCTGAAAGACGATAACCAACACCATTAATCTCAAGTTTCTTTTCAAAACCTTGAGTGACGCCAATGACGGCGTTATTCAAAAGTGCGCGTTGTAGACCATGCCAAGAACGGGACTTTGGTTCGTCATCTTTACGAGTAACGATAGCTTTTCCGTCTTCGATAGTGATTACAACGTTTTCCTGAACAGGAACCTCGAGTGAACCTTTAGGTCCAGCGACAGTAATAATCTGTTCGCCGACCGTGATTGTCACTCCTGCAGGAATCTGTACAGGTTGTTTTCCGATACGACTCATATCTTCCTTTCAATTAATATTATCCTCGTGATGATAGCATATTTTACGATTTTAGGCAAGATCACCCCTGTTCTTATGTATATAAGAATTTAACAATTATTTATAGTAAAATAGTTATTATGAATAAAGATAAGAACTTTGAGGGTGGTTCAGCCTTTAAGGGTGTTAGTGAATCTGAAGATGGTTCTTATTTTGAAAATAAACTAACTGATTCTTATCTTGAAAATGAATTACAAATGGTCGAAATTCTGAAAGAGTCTATTGGGCAACAAAATACATTTGACTCTGCTAATCGAAAACTCGATAAGCAGGCTATCCATGATGTACTTGAGGTTGAGTTGCAGGAAAAACTAACTAGGCTTTCTGATCTTGATTTGGCTGCTTCTCGGGGAGAACCTGGTATTTCTTTGGGATTTTTAATTACTAATGAATCTTTGTTTGATGGTGAATCTGATGGCGAAATGTTTTTTGATAAGGTAGACAATAAGAGTAGTTTAGAACAGATGAATGAAATTTTAGTATATAAATTATCTGGTCTTCCAATTAGGTTTTTGCAACATACGGTGGATTATCGATTGTCTCCCGATACTGATGTTGATTCAACTGGATTTGTTAGGTCACAGAATTTACTACTGAATCCTGAATATTGGATCAATCAGGATGATGATATTAAGGGTGAGAAAAGTAATACTTTGAGCTGTTCTTATGTTGATAGTGAAATTAATATTATGCATGGAGCAGCTACAAGTTTCTTTGGAGTGGCTTACGGTTTTTGCAGGATCGAGAAGAATGCTCTGATTGGTGTATATAAAGGTGACGGCCAGACGGCTAATAATGTAGGTAGGATGGCCGTATCTGACGGTCGGTATGAGGTCGAATCACTTGATGAGCTAGCTTATAAAAGTACAAGTTCTTATAATGAAGTGTTTCTTAGGCGTTTTGATGCAAATAACCAGAGTTTAATGCCGGATTTTCTGATTACGTATGATGGATTTTACTCTGATCAGATGGTCAAGCATGCCAAATTCTTCAATGTCCCAATTATTGATATAGAACGAAATAGTTACGTATTAAAGCAACTTGAAATTGCTAAAGAAAAAATACAAACGATTAATAGTATGAGTCAATATGAGGAAATTTTGGGCGTTTTGAATTATTTAAAGTTTTCTTCACTTGATATTGACGCTTATAAATACCTGTCGGATGGTGAAGAGGATGAGTCTCAAAGTGAGATTTTGAATAATTATTTTATAAAGCGTTTTGATGAAGATGAAATTCGAAAAATAAAAGAGATATTCAGCTTAGAGAAGCAGAAAAGACCGGTTACTGCTAAAAATCCAAGATTTGAGGATGAAGATTTTTAATAGTTAATTGTTTTTGCATATTGACGTTTTATAAAAACAGTCAAAAAAATAGAGCCGGACGGGCTCTATTTTTTAAGATTGAATTACCAAACTTTGACTAGGATTTCACCACCGAGACGAGCTTGTTTTGCTTCGTCACCAGTCATAATACCCTTAGAAGTTGAGATAAGGACGATACCACGACCTGACTTAACTTTTGGTAGTTCATCAACGCTAGCATAAACGCGACGACCTGGTTTTGATACCTTGGTGATCTCGTTAATGCGTGGGGCTTCGTTGATTTCGTTGATTACGACGCGGATGGAGTTACGTGGAGTAGCTTCAACAACGCTGTAGTCTGTGATAAATTTGGTGCGCTTTAGACCTTCAAGAATTGCAAGCTTAAGCTTAGAAGCTGGAACGCTAATTTCATTTTTGTTAACCATGATAGCGTTACGGATGCGGGTGATAAGGTCTGCGATCTGATCTGTTGATTGTAATGACATAACTTACTCCTTTCCTTACCAACTACTCTTTGTTACACCAGGGATCTCACCCTTGCTAGCTTTTTCACGGAAGCTAATACGACTTAGACCAAAGCGGCGCATGTAGCCACGTGGACGACCATCAAGTAGGTCGCGGTTCTTAAGACGGGTTGGGCTTGAGTTTTTAGGTAATTTTTGAAGACCTTCTAGGTCGCCAGCTGCCTTTAATTCAGCGCGTTTGGCTTTGTATTTGTCAAACATTTTCTGGCGTTTGAGGTCGCGAAGGACTGCTGATTTTTTCGCCATATTATTTGCTCTCCTTCTTTTCAAAAGGCATACCAAATGCCTCTAATAACTTGCGGCTACCTTCTTTGGAGCCATTCTTGATGATGAAAGTAATCTCAAGTCCGTGAAGAACTGAGGCATCTTCAAAGGTAATTTCTGGGAAGACGGTTTGTTCTTTAAGACCAACTGAGTAGTTGCCTTGCATATCAAATGAATTAGCAGGTACGCCATGGAAGTCACGAACGTGTGGTAAGGCGATGCTGATGAAGCGATCGACGAATTCATACATCTTATCATTACGCAATGTAACGAGGTAACCAACTGGGGCGCCCATACCTTTACGGATTTTGAAAGATGCGATTGATTTTTTTGCAAGACGTGAAGTTGGAGCTTGGCCAGCGATCTTTTCGAGGGTCAAGGCTACGGTCTCGGTGAAATGCTTGTCTTCACGTTTTTTACCAACACCACATGAGATGATGACTTTCTCAAGCTTTGGTAGCTTATTGACGTTATCGATATTTAACTCTTTTTCGAGATTCTTAACGATTTCGTCGTTGTAAAGTGTTTTAAGACGAGGAATATATTTATCTGACATAATTATTTCCCTTCTTTCTTAAGGTTTGAAAGATCGATACCGACATGAATATCTTTCTTGCCGCCTTTTGGATTGAACTGAGTGGCGCGCATGTGGCGTTCACGAATTCCAATTCCTTCGATCATAGCTTTGTGGTTTTTGCGATCCATCTTAACGATCTTACCAGATTTACCTTTATTGTCGCCGGCGATAATGGTTACAACATCACCTGATTTGAGATTCTGTGCCATATTAGAGTACCTCCGGTGCTAAGCTGATAATCTTGTTAAAACCGAGTTCACGAAGTTCGCGTGGAACCGGTCCGAAGACACGAGTACCTTTAGGGTTTTTGTCGTCATTGATAATGACGGCAGCGTTGTCGTCGAAGCGGATGGTTGAACCATCTGCGCGGCGGATTTGGCCACGAGTGCGTACAATAACGGCACGAACGACAGCCTTCTTTTTAATGTTGCCTGTAGGTGAAGCTTCCTTAACACTGGCGGTAACAATGTCACCAACACGAGCGTAACGAGCACGAGTACCACCAAGGACACGGATTACTCCAAGTTCCTTGGCGCCACTGTTGTCGGCTACATGCAATCTAGTTTCCTGTTGAATCATAATTAATTTTCCTCCCCTGTGGTTTCATCTTCAGGTAGTGCATTCTTGACATCGTCTCTAAGTTCAACTGTACCATGTGATCGCTCAAGAATCTTGACGAGTTTATAGGTGCAGGTCTTTGAATAAGGACGGCAAGCGGTGATTTCAACCTTGTCTCCTAACTTTGCCTCATTATTCTCATCATGAGCGGTGTACTTACGAGTGTGTGAGTACTGCTTGCGATAGAGTGGGTGAGTTTCGCGGTTAGTGATGGAGACAGTGATGGTCTTGTCACGTTTGTCAGAAGTAACTACTCCTTGAAGTGTTTTTGCCATACTTAGGCTCCCTTTCCTTGATTAATTAACGTTTTTGATCTTGCGATTTCTTTTCTTAAAGCTTTGATCTTGTGTGGATTTTGAAGAGTTCCTTCAATTAATCCACGACGAGCTTCGAGTAATTCTTTTTGAAGATCAGCTAACGGTTTTAGAACTTTTTCAGCTTTTTTAGCTTGTTTTTCTGCCATAATTACTGATCTCCTTTCCTGACGAATTTACAGCGGACAGGTAGTTTGTGGGAAGCAAGACGGAGAGCTTCTTTTGCCTGCTCTTCGGTGACTTCGCCCATTTCGAACATGACTGTACCGGTTTTAACTTTGGCAACGTAGAACTGGGGCTCACCTTTACCAGAACCCATTTTAACATCAAGAGGTTTCTTGGTGACTGGGGTGTGTGGGAAGATGCGGATCCAGACTTTACCACCACGCTTGATGTAGCGGGTGATAGCCTGACGGGCAGCCTCGATTTGGCGTGAATTGATACGCTCGTTGTCGAGTGACATGAGGCCAAACTCACCAAATGCAACTGTATTACAGCGAGTTGCTACGCCATTATTTTTGCCTTTTCTAACTTTGCGATGTGCAACGCGACTTGGAAGTAAAATAGCCATAATTATTTCTCTCCCTTATAGATCCAGACCTTGACACCTACAATACCAGCGATGGTTGGAGCGTGGTGGATGTGGAAGTCGATATCAGCGCGAAGAGTATGTAGAGGAACTGAACCCTCGATGAACTTTTCACGGCGTGACATTTCAGCACCGTTAAGACGGCCGGAAACTTCGATACGAACACCTTTAGCTCCTGCAGTCATAGTGGACTGGCTAGCCATCTTGACGGCACGGCGGAAATTCATACGCTTACCGAGTTGGAAGCCAATATTTTCAGCCACTAGTTTGGCAGAAAGTTCTGGTTTTTTAACTTCTTCAACATTAATACGGATTGGCTGTGAAACAAATTTTTCAAGCTCTTTCTTGATTTCGTTAATACCTGCACCTTGTTTACCGATCACGGCACCTGCTTTTGCGGTACGAATAGTGATAGTAGTTAGGTTGTCGGTACGCTCGATATCAATGCGAGCAATAGTTGGACGAGACTTAAAACGATTTTCAATAGCCTCGCGAATCTTAACATCTTCAATTAACCATTTTTTGAAGTCAGTATTTCTGGTGAACCATTTGGAAGACCAGTCTTTGCTGATTTGTAGACGATAAGAAACAGGGTTGACTTTTTGTCCCATTACTTGTCCTCCTTTTTAGTGGTCTCGGCTTTTTTAGCTTTCTCTTCACCAGCTACTTCAACAAAGATATTGCTGGAGATTTTTTCGAAAGGAAGAGCGCGACCGCGTGATGCAGGAACAAAACGACGAATACGTGTACCTGCGGTGACTGAAATGCGAGCAATGCGAATTGTCTTAGGATCGATTGAAACGCCAGAATTCAAGAGATTGGCTTTGGCGGAATCGATGGCCTTAAGGACTGGACGAGCAGCACGACGTGGAGTATGTTCGAGGATTACGATAGCGTCGGCTACGTAACGATCACGAACTAGACTTGCGACAATGCTGGTTTTGCGTGGCATTGAGTCAATACCTTTAATATATGCATGTGCAAAATGAGTAGACATTATTTACCTCCTCGTTTTGCAGCTTCAGCGGCTTTCTTACCACCATGGCGTTTAAATTTGCGAGTTGGGGCAAATTCGCCAAGCTTGTGACCGACCATATTTTCTGAAACGAAAACTGGAACATGAACTTTACCGTTATGAACGGCAACTGTGCGACCAACCATCTCTGGGAAGATTGTTGAGTAGCGTGCCCAAGTTTTGATTACGGTGCGATCTTCGGCAGAAAGAGCTTTGATTTTCTTTTCTAATTTAAAATCCACGAAAGGACCTTTTTTGAGGCTTCTTCCCATAGACTATTTCCTCTTTCCTTCGTGACGACTACGCACGATCATTTTATTAGTTTTCTTAT
>CAUQIL010000014.1:0-12398 GCA_963518195.1 uncultured Candidatus Saccharibacteria bacterium
ATCTGTCACTCCTTCCTCTTTTTCCAAATTATTTTAACGTCTATTCAATATTCCATCTGGATCAATTTTTTCCAATATCGACATCTCCAAGACTTCCGAAACGAACCTATCCTTCACATTTAAACGATACTGAAAATCATCACGAGACATGATTACATAATTCAAAGGTTTCCCCTCTTTCTTCTCAACAACCTCAGCCCAATGTGTCAGCTTCTTCGTTTTATCATCCCCGACTATTAATAAATCAACCCCTTCTTGACCAGGCAGTCGGTTAGTAACAATTAAACAGTCCAAGTAGTTCTTAACTGAACGCACATATTCTTCCCAAACGTTTGGTTTCACCGTCACGTCAACCACCACATCAGCACGTGTAGAAAACAGCATAACTAGTGGCTTTGAAAAGGGGTGCTTCGTATTTGCTGAATAATAAACCTTATTATCATAGGTTTCGTTTTTAATAATCCCTATTCCTTCAAGATTTAACAGCTCTCGCCTCACTGAGTTAATCTGCTCCTCAATCACCCGTGTCATCTCACGGACATAGAAAGAACGTTCAGGATTACCAAAAAATAGACTTAATAATTTTGTTCTAGTTTTTGATCCAAATAGTTTTTCTAATGGAGTATTATTTTCTTTACTCATCTTAACTCTATTTTACCACATCATAAACTTTTTATTCTAGAGACTTCAAGTCTTTTATAATTTCAGCGTTCAAATCTTTTAACCTACACCACTTAATCTGGGTATTCCTTTTAAACCAGGTCATCTGTCTTTTCGCCAAATGATAATCATCATACGCTCCAAGAGTTATGGCCTCTTCTTTTGTAATTTCCTTATTCAACATTCGCCATACGAACTGATAAATATTACTTCGCATAGATTGTAAACTCCAATCAAAACGCTTAGCTAATTTTACCGTTTCTAAAACTAGTTCCTCATTTTCAAACATCTGTTGTTCACGAAGTTTAATTCTTTCTCTAATTTCCTCGCTACCCCACTGCACTCCATAAACCAAAAAATCTTCTCCGATTTCTCTTCGATCAAGTTGGTCACTCTTTCTTTCCTGATTAAATTGATAATCATAGATTAAAGCATCAATATAAAGCCCCGTCCCACCGACAACAATCGGATATTTCCCCCTCATTTTTATTTCATAAATTTTTTGTTCAGCATATTTCTTCCATTCGTATACCGTAAATCGCTCGTCTGGATTCACAAGGTCTAATCCAAAATGAACAACATTTTTCCTCTCCTCCATACTAGGCTTAGCCGTACCCACGTCCATTCCTCGGTAAATCGTTCTCGAATCTGCACAAATAATTTCCCCACCGATTTCTAGCGCCAAAGCAATAGCCGCCCCTGTTTTACCAGAGGCGGTAGGACCAACTATTACTATTACTGGTTTCACCATCTCTACCCAGCAAAGATTAAGCCAAAGCTTTCAGAAAATCACCCAGATTCTTTAGGTCTACTGTTTTTTCTTCATCCTTTAACCTCACACTGACAGTTCTTGCTTCCATATCTTTTGGACCAACAACTAAAATCACTGGAATCTTCATTGAAGTTGCACGACGAATCTTCTTCCCTAGTGAATCATCTGTCTTGTCGGTCGTAAATCTTAGTTCATTATATTTTAACGGCTTATCTAGTACAATTTGCTTCAGTATATCCTCAATCTCTGAAACATAATCTAGTACCCCATCATTCACTGTTACAATTCTGACTTGTTCAGGTGCACACCAGAATGGGAACCAGCCAGCTGTATGCTCAATAAATACTGAGAGGAATCTTTCAATTGAACCTAGTGTCGCATGATGTACCATCACTGGTCGCTCTTTTTCACCTTTTTCATTCACGAAATTAAGATCGAAGCGCTCCGGTTGTACAAAATCGAGCTGCACTGTTGCAACCTGGTGTTCACGACCAATTGCATCCTCCGCCATAAAGTCAATCTTTGGACCATAAAAGGCTGCTTCACCCTCTGCCTCAAAGAAGTCTAAGCCATTATCAATTGCCGCACTCTTAATTTGTGCCTGTGCCATTTCCCAAAGACTCATATCCCCCAGATATTTATCTTCATCAGAACGGTAGGAGAGTCTTGCTCTTAGCTTCCCCATCCCCACCGTCGCGTATAATTCACGCACAATTCTAATTAAATTCTTAATTTCATCCTCAATTTGGGATTTACGACAGAAGACATGTGAATCATCCTGAGTTAAAGAACGTACCCGGGAAAGTCCGCCTAATTCTCCAGATTTTTCATCACGATAATCCGTGGTTGCTTCCATATATCGAACAGGCATTTCTTTATAAGTACGTGGTCTTGAAGCAAAAATCTGTGCATGGTGCGGACAATTCATTGGTTTTAATGCAAAATTCTCTCCGTTAACCTGTGAATGCACAATAAATAGCTCATCACCAAATTTAGCATAGTGCCCAGAAGTCTTATAGAGGTCCATTTTTGTAATATTCGGTGTCCACACTTTCTCAAACCCAGAAGCTCCTCTTAGTGACAACGAGTATCCTGACATCATTTCTCTAAGCACTGTTCCTCGTGGTGAAAATAGTGGTAACCCCGCACCCACAAGATCAGAAAAACAAAATAGATCCAATTCCTTACCCAGCTTCCTGTGATCTCTAGCTTTTGCTTCCTCAATTCTCTCGAGATATTCTTTAAGCTCATCTTCAGTTTCAAAAGCCACACCATAAATACGAGTCAACATTGGTTTATTCTCGTCTCCCCTCCAATATGCACCCGCAACTCGCATTAATTTAAAAGCACCAACTTCTTTTGCACTTCCAATATGTGGCCCCTTACATAAATCAGTAAAATCGCCTAGTTGATAAAATGAAATAACTTCATCTTCTGGCAGCTCATTAATTAATTCAACCTTAAAATCTTGTCCACTCTGTTTTGCCCAATCTAGTGCTTCCACGCGACTTTTTTCTGAATATTGCATCTCAAAACCCCGCGCAATCACGCCCCTCATTTTCTTCTCAATTTTAGGCAGGTCAGCATCAGAGATTTTTACCACTTCATTATTTTTTGTCTTTACTCGAGAAAGATCGACATCATAATAAAAACCATCTTTAATCGCAGGACCCACACCAAACTGAATCCCTGGATACATCTCTGTCAGAGCAGTTGCCATCACATGACTCAAGGTGTGTCGCATTCGGTCCACACGTTCGGTCTCAAAACTCTCAGTACTACTCATGACATTTTCCTTTCTCATTAACTCTTTTATTTTATCATATTTTATGGTAAGATAAAGATAACAAGGGTCGCTAACTCAGCTGGCTAGAGTGTCTCCTTTACACGGAGGAAGTCGGGGGTTCGAATCCCTCGCGACCCACCATATAAAATCGCCAATCTTGGCGTTTTTTTAATACTTTTTCTCTATACACTCTCCCCTCTCACCACATCCATAAACCTTCAAAAAACCTCGGCTTTTCACCAAGGTTTTTTATTTAGTATCTTTCTTTGTTTTTACCACTTTCTTTGTTACGTCAAATTTTTCCATATAATTCCCCGTCAGCAGTCTTGTTTGCGAATAAAATGCTGCAAATGACTGATAGACAATTGCCACGACAGGCATTAACAGCCACTGTAGTATCATTAAAATTCGTGGCGTCTTCACCTCTTTTGGTCTTGGTGGCAGCATCTTTAATGATAATAGAATCGTCGTCATCAAACCCACTGAAGCAAAAATCTGAATTAAACTAATCGTGTTTGGTAAATTAAATGTTAAGAGGTCTTTCGATCTTGAGTTAATAATTTTTGGCACCCATCCCCCAAACGCCACCATTGGTGAAATAGCCGCCAAAGTCACATGTCCCTCTAGTAGGCGTACAAATTTGGCAAAAAGTGGCAAGAATGGCATTTCCCCAATCCTTTTTCTATCTTTTGAAAACAATCTCACCCCTACATAAGCCACATCCGACGCTCCATAGTCCCATCGGCGAAGCTGTACAAACTGTGCCTTCAACGTCTTTATTAGAGTCTCCTCCATTACCGCATCTTGGTAAATAGCCACATGGATAGGCAAAACTTCATAGTTGCCCTTAAAAAAGAATAATGAACGCCAATATTGATGACCATCTTCTACAATCGTCTTCTTACTCCAAAAACCCATTTCAGACAAAGCAAGTAGTGGCTGCGAGTGTGAAGCAAAATTCTTAAGAGTATGTGAACGCATTGATGAAATAATATTAAAAAATGAGTTCGAAATTGCGATAATCCTCATTGGCGCTGGTGCATCCCAAATATTATTAGTGAACAACGATACTGGCTGATAGCTCAAATGTTGTCTATTTGGATGTACAATAAATTGATACGCTACATAATCAAGATACCACTTACTCATCTTATTATCTGAGTCAAGCGACGTTACAATAATATTTTTCAGAGGGATTTTCTTTTTCTTTACAAATTCCAAAAGCTCTCCTGCTGCAAAATTCAAGTTTGGCCCCTTCCCCTGAATCTCATCTTTCAAATCTTTTGGATGCATTACCGTAATAAATTCAAAGAAATCATCCTTAAATTTTTCTTTTAATATTTTTGCGTTTTCAACCATCGCTTCGCCACCGCGTTCCTCATATCCGAACACAAAAATTATTCGTTCATTATCAAAACTGCCGTCTCTCACAGCTTCCACTGTTGGGATTAATGTTTCCAGACCTTCATTATATGCCACCATAATCACCGCATGATAAATCTCTTTTGGTTTAGGAAAGGATATTGGCTCGTCGTCTACTGCCACTTCACTCTCAGATAATACCAAATCCTTTCCAACTGATAATAGTTTTAAATTCTCTACATGTTCATTAAAAGCAAATTCCTTGCATTTATGCTTCAAGAGTTCTTCATAGCGTTCATGTGGTGTCTCAAGATCGACTAGCCTTTCGTGCCAGTTCACTTTTTCTGCTCTTTTTGCAGCATTATAACCTTGAATTGTACGATAAACAATTCCTACCGCTTTCACTAATGTCACTGCAATAATTAAAAGCAAATAATAAGATCCTAACGCCGGGCTTATAATCGATAATGCGAACAATAGAATTATCATTGTGTATGATAAAGCCCCCGGCAGAATTTCTAGTAGACGATACTTCTTCGTTCTTTTTCCTAATGGAATCTCAAGGTCAGCCCAATCTGACCGCTCAACCGGTTTTTCTTTTTTTCTTCTATCATGCTTTTTACCCCTCACCAAGCAATCTCCAGAGAATTAAAATCGCAAATAAAATCACAGCAATTGTTACAACCAAAAACACACTGGCCACTTTATCACCTTTTTTACGATATAACCTCAAAGCGATCACATTATGTAATACTCCAAAAATTAATGCAAATAACGGATACACCAGCATCGCATGCCATGCTCCGTCATGATATCCACCAGAATTCGACATTGAAGACCATTCTCCACCCTGATATCTCCCAATATCACCATAGCTCACCTTAACCACTGAAGCATTCGGATGAAGGTTTACTATTGAATAAATAAAAAGTATTATCGAAAAAATAGTCATCACCACCATCAATGTAAACATTGAGCGGTGTTTGACATAAACTTCTTTTAGATCCTTAATTAGATCTTTCATCTTTATTATTATAACATTAATTATCTAATAACTTACAGATTAAATTAATTAATAGTTCTTTTTCTGTACCCACGCTCTCAGAAATCAGTAATACTAAAGCCGTTAACGCTTGGTCAGAAATCTTTGTCTCCCCCATGCTACTTAATTGGATCTGATTAAAAGCTAAATATACCACAAATAATAAGCCTCCAATCTGCTGATTGCCCCGCTCAAACGGCTCGTTCTTCACAATAAAATACAGTAGCTTCGCCGCTCTTCTCGATACCGAATCATCTTCAGTATTATCCCGCTTAATTTTCTCCGCCAAACTATTAAAATCATCATATTCAACTCGTAATTCCCCGAATCCCCTCCCCTCCCCTATTTTCTCTTTCAGATCCATCACCAAGTTCTCCATCTCTAACCCAGATAGCTCATGTCTTGCACGACGGTTATTTGATAAAATAAATTTTCCCTTTAAATATTCATCAATTACCTGAAAACTTCTTGTATATTTAGATATAATCTCAATAACCCCCTTTGCTTCACCACTTGATAACTCATTTCCTCGAATCACTCGCTCGACAATCATCATTGCCGTCTTAATTTCATCTAGTTTTCTCTCTGCCTCCATTTCAGGAGTTCTCTCAAGTTGTTTCTGATTAATCACCACACCCTTTGTAATGTAGTCCTTCAAAATATGGTTTGACCAAACACGAAATTTCGTCGCCTTCATCGAATTTACCCGATAACCAACAGAAATAATTGCATCCAAATTATATCTTTTAACTTCGCGCCTTACTTGCCTTTCCCCCTCCTTGCGTATCTCATTTTGCTTCTGACAAGTTTTCGCTTCCTCTAGTTCTTCATCTTTATAAATATTTTTCAAATGCCTTGAAATCACAGTTTTATCAACACCAAACAGCTGCGCAATCTGAACTTGCGTCGCCCACATTGTCTCCGACTCAACATCCACATCAAAAACTATTCCCCCTTCTGGCGCTTGATAAATTCCCAGCTTATAGTTCACCCCAATTCACTCCTATCGCCACATCCGCTTTTAGTTTTACCGGTAATTCTGGTGAAACACTTTCCATAATTTGGACCAAATCAGCAGATACAGCCTCTTCCAAACCTTTAGTACATTCAATAATCAACGAGTCGTGCACCTGTAATATTAATTTTGCCTCCTCGTGGTACTTCGCTTTCAATAGACCATGAACCCGAATCATTGCCCTTTTCATTAAATCCGCTTCAGTCCCTTGAATTGGCATATTTTGGGCAGCCCTCTCCGCAGCCGACCTTACAATAAAATTAGACGATTTCACATCTGGCGTCGGTCTCCTACGACCAAAGTATGTTTCCACGAAACCTTCTTCACGTGCCTGCTTTAAAGTTTTTTCCAAATAATCTTTAATTGGTTTTCTTACTCTAAAATAATCATCAATAAATTGCTTTGCCTCATAAAAATTCATCTCTGCAGAATCTGCTAAACCCTTTGGGCTCATGCCATACAGTACGCCAAAATTAATCACCTTAGCTGCTCGACGCTGCGCTTTTGAGACATCCTCCATCTTAATTCCAAAAACTTCTGCAGCCGTTTTGGTGTGAATATCAATATTTTGCGCAAATGATTCAATTAACTTCTGGTCCCCCGCTAACGCAGCCGCTAATCGTAGTTCAAACTGTGCATAATCCGCAGATACAAACACCTTACCACTTTCCGCCACAAATCCTGTTCGAATCCGTTTCCCATCTTCAGATCTCACTGGAATATTTTGCAGGTTAGGATTTACACTTGATAGTCTTCCAGTTGCAGTTACATTTTGGGTAAAAGTTGTATGAATACGCCCATCTTCTCCGGCAAGCTCAGGTAATGGCAAAATATAAGTTGAAAGCAACTTTGAAACCTCGCGATACTCCTTAATCATTTCAATCACCGGATGCTGCCCTTCTAATTTTTCAAGCTCACTTGCACCCGTCGAAAATCCTCGCGTCGTCTTCTTTATCCCCTTAGTCGGTAATGCTAAGTCCTCAAAAAGTACTTTTGATAATTGTATAGGCGAATTAACGTTAAAATTCACTCAACATACTGAATAAATTTTTTGTTCAAGTTCCGTAACTTTCTCTGTAAACTCTTTTTTAAGATCTTTAAAGTAGTCCCGATCGATCAAGACCCCAGCCTTCTCCATTTCATAAAGCACTGGGATTAATGGTAAATCATAATCAGATAATACCTGGTACAGCTTAGGCGTCTTTGATAAAATTTCCATCTGTCCCGCATATTCAGCCTGTTCCGCTTCCGTATATTTACCTGCTAATATTCTCTCGCACGGATTTTCCAGTAGCAACATAGCTTGGTTATTATCCGTATTCTCCGTTCTCTTTAACGGGTTAATTAAAAAATCTGCCTGTTCTAGGTCCCAAATTTTTCTATCCCCTGCCAAAATTACCTCTGCAAGCTCATCTGAAAGATGCATCTTCCCTTTTAAGTCACTGGCAACGATCATACCCTCCGGTATTTCAAACATTTTCTCCGCAACCACCGCCCCCTCCACTACCTGCACAGAAGCATCATCACTTAGACCTGTTTCAACGCTCTTTATTTCCTGATTTTTTAGCCCATTCTGGTCTTCACCTAATTTTAATTCGTTTCGAAACTTTCTAATCAATGAGTTAAATTCTAGTTTTTTTAACGCCGCAATAATTCTCTCTGGTTCTATTACTAGATCCGCAACCTCATCAAGCTGCACTGGAGCATCTGTTAAGATTTTTGCAAGCTCATACGACATTTCGGCCGACTCTTTCCCCTCCTCCAGTTTCTTTTTTACTACGCCAGAAATCTCATTAATATGTTCATACACCCCCCTCAAACTACCATATTCATTTAACAGCTTCACTGCCGTTTTTTCACCAACACCAGGCACACCCGGAATATTATCCGAATTGTCCCCCTTAAGAGCTTTCAAATCCAAAAATTGACTCTTTAAAATACCATACTTTTCTTCAATTGCGGAAACATCTATCTCCTCAATATTCGAAAAGCCCTTAATCAGTCTATACATCCTGGTATTTTCATCAACAATTTGCAACATATCGAGATCTGACGATACAATATAGGTCATATAGTCCCCCTCTTCATCTGCCTGTCTAGCTAGCGTCCCGATAATATCATCTGCCTCATATTCATCCGCCTCCAGAAACTCCCAGCCCAAGGCAAGAACTAACTCTTTTAGTAGTGGGATTTGTGCAAAAAAGTCTTCCGGTGGTTTTGTTCTTCCAGCCTTATATTCTGGATAAATTGCTAGTCTTTTTGCTGTTGAGGTCTTCGCTTTATCCCACGCAACCACCACTTTCGTTGGTTGCAATTTTTTCACAATCTCTGTTGCAATTGTTGCAAAACCATACACTCCAGAAGTTGGCGTACCGTCCGATGTTGACAACGCCCCCATTGCAAAATATCCCCTATAAAATACACTCTTACCGTCAATAATTACCAATGTCTTCATCGTCTCACCTTAGTCTAGTTTTTTTAATTAGAACTCAATTCGATCGAGAATCACGTCTACATCATCATGTAGCTTAGCTACGCTTTCATCATTAAGCACATAGTAATCTGCCATTGCAATGGGGCCACCCTTCTCTAAATTCTCCACCTCAGACCTATCACGTTCTTGAATCTCTTTTGTATTGAATGGCCTCTCTGGTCTTTTTCCAACCCTAAAATGCCTCAGGGCCTTTGGTACTACAACCGCCAACACTGTTAATTGACCAGGAAATTCCTTTTTTAAAATCTTATATTCAGTCCATGAATAAAGACCATCTAGTACAATCCGCTTTTGACCAGCATTAATTAGGTTTTTTGCCTCCTCAATCACTTGCTTCACCACCCAATCTTTACCTTCGGTCTCCCGAATCATCTCCCTGAACCGCTTTTCGCTTTCTCCATCCGCAGTAATTTCGATCCCTCGTCGCTTCATCTCTTTATAAATCATTCCCCCAAAATATACTTTAGGAAAACCTTTTTCAGTCAAATAATCTACTACTACCGATTTTCCAGATCCACTCATCCCCACAACTGCTATGATTTTTATATTACCATCATTCATCATCTTTTCCTCTTATTTTCTCTATATTACTCTATTTCTTCTCTTTTGACTATTTTGCAAATTTTCGAAAGAAATTCACAAAATCCGCTCTCTCTTGTGTCTGCCTCATATAAATCAAAATCGATCCCCCCTTCTCGTCTCTTAAACTGCCATCCATCTCCGCATCCACCATAAAAGTTGTACGGTTTTTAAAACTCAAAAAAATTAATAAATTTTTTATTAAGCTTTCACTTCTATCATAAATCTGGAAAACATCTGAAAACCACCCATGCTTAGCCTTAAACACATTCTGTTTAGAAAATACATATATATCCGAATAACTATTTAGTTCAGCGTCCACCTTCACAATCACAATCACTCCAGTCTGCCAGTTATAACCTATTACTAGGTTTGAATAAATTGTCGTGGTTAAATTTTGTATATATATCCCATAATTAGATTCAACCTCTCTTTCTTCACTAATCGAGTCGGTATGATATCCAGCCACTAATTTAAAACCTTCTGGGGAAATTAATTGTTCAGCGATGTGTACACCATTTTTATCCACTACCTCTTTTTGTGACACTTCAATATTAT
The DNA here is from genome assembly GCA_963518195.1 of uncultured Candidatus Saccharibacteria bacterium. Lineage (GTDB taxonomy): Bacteria > Patescibacteriota > Saccharimonadia > Saccharimonadales > Saccharimonadaceae > Nanosyncoccus. Next base: position 10,269 of record CAUQIL010000014.1, read on the forward strand.
ATTGCTCAATTGCCACCAAAAAAATTCTCGCCATCCTTTCCCTGTTGCGCTTTATTAATTCAATATTCCAATTCTTTTCTCTTTGTCCAGAAAAACCCTTCATCCATTCAGAAAATCCGCCTCTACCAGTTCTAATTCCAAGCTGTACCATTATCTATAATCATACCATGCCTAATTTTAAATTAGAACTTGCTATAATATTAATATGATTTATGATATTGCAATTATTGGTGCCGGTACCGCTGGTATGACTGCCGCCCTCTACGCTCTTCGCGCGAATAAAACTGTTCTTTTGCTAGAGTCCACTATTTATGGTGGCCAAATCATTCAATCTCCCCTTGTAGAAAACTACCCTGGTCTCCCTAATGTATCTGGCCAAGATTTTGCCTCTCACTTGTATCAGCAACTTCAAGCTTTAAACCAAAAAATCACCTACCAAACCGTTCTTGACCTAGACTATGTGGATTCCCTTTATTCCATTCACACCAAAAATCAACAATATCATGCCAAAACAGTTATTTTAGCAACTGGAACCACGCGCCGCAAGCTTAATCTCCCAGAAGAAGATCAACTTCTAGGTCGCGGCATCGCTATTTGCGCCACCTGTGATGGCCCACTTTATAAAGATCAAACTGTCGCCGTTGTTGGTGGAGGTAATTCCGCCGTTCTTTCTGCTCTCTACTTAGCAGATCTTTGTCAAAAAGTTTATCTCATACACCGTTCCGACCTTTTTCGCACCGAAGAACTTCTCTTTGACAAGCTAAAACTTCGCAAAAATGTAACCATTCTTACCAACAATGAGATCAACTCACTAAGATCTTCCAACCACTTTCTCACGGCAGTCGATCTTAAAAATGATTTGCCAAAAGATGTTCAACAAGACCCCTCACTTCCCCATACTATTAAAATTCAAGGTCTCTTTGTTGAAATTGGTCGCATTTTCCCAAGTACTGATCTTCTAAAAAACCTAGGTCAAAACCACAATTTAGTTACGGACTCTTCAGGCTTCCCAATTACCGATGATAATTGCGCTACAACTTTACCGGGCTTCTATGTTGCCGGGGATTGTCGCTCTAAAGCTACCCGCCAACTAGTTACCGCTACCGCCGATGGCGCGCTTAGCGCTACTTCTGCTATTAATTTTTTAAACTAAAAAAATGGAGCCATTGACAGGGATCGAACCTGCGACCTGCTCGTTACGAATGAGCTGCTCTACCAACTGAGCTACAATGGCACCTGATTAGATTATATCATGAAACATTTCCTAGCCCAACGAAAACCCCACTTGAGCCCAGCACTTCCCCCTGAGGATAAACTAAAACAGTCTCAGATTGCCGCACTTACTAGTCGCCCTTTTGCACATCGTGGCGTACACGGTTTTCTTAACCCATCAACCTATCAAAAATACCCTAGCGTTCCATCTCCTCATCAGCCCTACATTTTCATCCCTGAAAACACCCTTGCTTCCTTTCAACTTGCTATTCAAAATCAACTAGCCATCGAACTTGACCTTCACTATACGAATGACCGTCACCTTATTATTTTTCACGACAATGACACTTATCGACTTACTCAAGTCTCTCAAAAAATTAAACATAGTACCTTAACTAGTATTCAAGAACTCCAGCTTCTTTCCCCCTCTCAGCAGTCAAAAAATCCTTTCCCCAAAGAATACGTCTCTAGGATCCCAACACTAGAATCTGCACTTCAACTTATCGCCGGCAAAACTCCCCTCCTTATCGAACTTAAATCTGAATTCAATATTAATTATCGTCGTTTCTGCCAACAAACCGCAAGCCTACTTCAAAAATATCAAGACCAACACCAAAACGCCCCTATCTCCAACAAAAGTTTTGACCCGCGCATCGTGCACTGGTTTCTTCATTATTGTCCAAATATCCCCTCTGGCCTACTTATTCCCAGTCATCCAAATCCTCTTTATTATTTAGGTTTATCTCTTCTAAAATTCCCCTTCAACTCATGGCTTAAGCCGGATTTTCTTTCCGTCGATAAAAAAATTGTTCAAAACAATCATATTAAAAATTACCGTCATTTTCACGCTGTTCTTTGCTGGGTGCTTTCTTCAAACTCCGAAAAACACTATCAAAACTATATAGATAATTCCATTAT
>CAUQIL010000015.1:0-11989 GCA_963518195.1 uncultured Candidatus Saccharibacteria bacterium
TCTTCTGACGTAACTGCCGATCGTACAGTTACTGCGCTCAACCGTCCTGACGCTGAAATGAAAGGACGTATCATTGGTAAGGAAGGTCGTAATATACAAGCCCTTCAGCGTGCCACTGGTGTCGATATCATGGTTGATGACACTCCAGGCATGGTTGTTCTTTCTTCTTTTGATCCCATCCGCCGTCAAGTTGCTAGGTATGCCTTAGAACGTCTTATGAAAGATGGTCGCATTAATCCATCCAGTATTGAGGAAGCAGTAGCTAAAGCTGAACGTGAAATTGAAAAAGAAGTTGTTCGTGCTGGAGAAGATGCCGCTCGTGAAGTTGGTATTATCGGTATTCCGCATGAGATGCTACATCTTCTTGGTGAATTAAAATTCCGAACTTCCTACGGTCAGAATGTTCTTCTTCATTCTATTGAGATGGCTCATATGGCTGGCATGATCGCCGAAGAGATTGGTGCAGACATCCGTGTTGCTAAAACTGCCACTCTTCTTCATGATGTTGGGAAAGCTGTTACCCACAAGATTGAGGGTAAGCATGCCGAAATTGGAGCCGAATTAGCTAAAAAATATGGCATGTCTGATCAGGTTGTTCATGCAATTGCTGCTCATCATAATGATATTGAGCCGACTACTCCTGAAGCCATTATTGTCAAAATCGTTGACGCCATTTCCGCCGCCCGCCCAGGCGCACGTAATATTTCTGCAGAGAATTTTGCAGAACGTATGAAAGAATTAGAAAATATTGCCACTAGTTTTCCAGGTATCGATAAAGCCTATGCTATTTCCGCAGGTCGTGAAATCCGCGTCGTCGTTGAGCCAAAACAAATCGATGATCTTACTGCTTTGAAGCTCGCACGTGACATTGCGGATAAGATTGAAGCCACTATGAGTTATCCAGGCATTATCAAAGTCAACGTTATTCGAGAAACCAGGGCTGTTGAGTACGCCAAATAAGAAAAAAGCACCACAAGGTGTCTTTTTTTTGGCGTTTACCCCTTGGGACGTTCCGCCAGTTCGTTGTTTTAGTTTAAAAAATAACCAGCAGGCGGTTATTCATATTCAGTTGAGTGGTCGGGGCTACCAGGATCGAACTGGCGACCTCACGTCCCCCAGACGTACGCGCTACCACTGCGCTAAGCCCCGAATCAATATGTGGTAAGCTTTTGCTTCGCAAAATCTTTCCACTCTGCGTCGTTCAAATAGAGAAAATAAATTTTCTCTATTTTTCCTCCTTGAGTGGTCTGGGCGACCAGATTTGAACTGGCGACCTCGCAGTCCCGAACCGCGCGCGCTACCAACTGCGCCACGCCCAGATATTTTTATCTTATCACGATTCTTCTCATCTCGTCTGTTTTTAATGACATATTTCCTAAAACATCAATTAATAAACAAACCTCAAAGTGTTAAAATAAATATAATGAAGGAAGACTCGCAATCTAAACCCATCCAGCCACTATTACTCGCCGGACTTCTCCTTATTTATTTTTTACTTTGCTCTCAATTTCTTCTCAAGCCAGTCTCAAATACTGAGGCTTCGAATTACCTAAATTTTTTTCAACTCACACCCACTGGTCAACCTGTAGATTATCCTCGTCATAACTTTCTTCCGCTAAATCTTTATTTCGGCCCTCTAAAACTTTGGACGCAGATTTTCGGGTATGGTCTTGCTCCAATTCGTTCCTTTTCAGTATTTTGCGGTGCATTCGTTATTCTCATCTTCTTTTTGATCCTTAAAAATAAAATAAATGCAAGAAATATATTTTCTTTCATCGCTATTCTTACTCTAAATCCACTCTTCATTTACTTCTCCACCAATTTTGACTCCACAATGGCACTACTTTTAGTCACAACGGTCTTTTATTCTGGAATTATCTTACTTTATCGCCTCAAACTCAAAAGTCTAATTAGCTTTAGGCGTCGTCGACTTATTATTAACTGGCGATCATTTATCCTCAAGGACGCTCCGCCCTCTCGCACGAAGACAATCTTCTCGCTAGCTACCTCGATTCTCGCCATTGCCCTCATTATCGGTACTCTTCTAATTAGCTTAAAGCAAGATACCTCTCTTCGCAAACTCTTTATTGCAATGTATCAATCAAAAATCACTACAAACTCTACAAAGAGCAATAGCCAGCCAAATCAGCAAAATGTTCCCGTACTTGTAGATCAGCAATATTCGTCCCACCTTATCGTTGAAAATATTCTGGTTGCAAGGGAACTAGGGAAAGACCCCCTCCCAATCTATTGGAGTATTAGCATCAATTCCATTGAAAAACAATTTAAAGATCAGCGGGGATTTTGGCTGCTTGGTAACCAAAAACAAACCACTTCGATCTTACGTAATCAAGTGCAAGAATATCACGAAGCTGAATTTATTGCTTTTGACAACTACTCTGCTAGGTATTTTGTAACTGAAAAATAATAACACTATCAAATATGTTATAATTGTTCAAGTTATGAGTAGATTATTTAAACGCACAAAAATCTTGGCCACCATCGGCCCTTCTGTCTTCTCAGAAGAAAAAATCACAGAATTAATTATGGCTGGCGCCAATGGCTGCCGTCTTAACTTCTCTCACGGAAGTTACGAAGAACGCGACGAGCAGATTCGTTGGATCCGCAACGCTGCCGCCAAAAAAGGTCGCTCTGTTGCAATCTTGCAAGATCTTCAGGGTCCAAAAATTCGTCTTGGTATTTTGAAAGACGATCGTCTTGATGTCAAAACTGGCGATGAGCTAGTTCTTGACTATGCTATGAAGGAACACGACGGCTCTACCACTCTCCCAGTTCAGTACAACCTTGCCGAACGCATGAAAGTTGGTGAACCACTTTTCATGTATGATGGTAAAATCCGTTCTCAGGTAATTGAAATTGTTAGCGATACTGCCATTCGCGTTCGCATCGAAAACGATGGCTTCATCATGAGTCGTAAGGGTCTTAACCTCCCTGACACCGACTTTGGTGGCGATGTTATTACTGAAAAAGATATGGCCGATATCGAATTTGGCGCTTCTCGTGACTTTGACTTTGTCGCAATGAGTTTTATTCAGAGTGCCGATGACGTTGAAAAGCTTCGTCAAATTCTTCTTTCTCACGGTTCAACCGCACAAATCGTTGCAAAAATTGAAACCAAGAAAGCTATCGAAACTGACGAAAAACTTGAAGCCATCGTTAAGGCAACTGATGCCATTATGGTTGCTCGTGGTGATATGGCAGTTGAGGCTGGCAACGAAGTTGTCCCAATCGTTCAACGTAAACTTGTTAATTTATGCCGCAAGCACGGTAAACTTTGTATCGTTGCCACCCAGATGCTTGGTTCTATGGTTGATAACCCAGAGCCATCACGTGCTGAAGTTTCTGACGTTGCCAATGCTGTTGTCCAGGGTGCTGACGTTGTCATGCTTTCTGATGAAACCGCTCAGGGTAAATATCCTGTCGAGGCCGTCAAGCAAATGAAGAAGATTATTCTTTACACTCAGAATCACGTTGGTGTTAATCCACTTGACACTGATCCAAAGGGTGACAATGAGAGCTACAACGCAGTTGCTAGTGCCGCTGTTAAATTAGCAGAAAAAATTAACGCTGACGTCATCGTCTGCGAAACTGCTTCTGGTGCCATCGCCGACTCAATCGCCGCTGAGCGCCCAACTCTTCCAATTATCTCTGTCACAAGTAGTGCCCGTGTTGCTGGTCAGCTCGCTCTCACTTACGCCAACGCTAGCTTCGTTCGTCCATACTCTGAGAATTACGGCATTGATCTAATTCAAGAACTCAAAGCTGCTGGCTATGTTGCTCCAAAGGAAGGTTCCGATCAGGTCCTTGCTGTTATCGTTTCCGGTCAGCCAAACACTGTCTCTGGTACCGATACTATCCAGATTCGCAATATCTAATTTTTATAAGAAATTAGTTTTCATAAAATAATACCCGGCACTGGGTATTATTTTTTATACTTGCATAAAAAATCAACATCATAAATAATTGTCTTATGAAACATACAGTTATCTTTACTTTAAATGATTTTGATTCCGCCTATTCTTTTGATACCAAACAAGACGCAATCGATTATATTCATCAATGTTCTAATCTTCTTGGTGACTCCATTACTGAACTGAAGCAAGTTAGTGATATTAAATACGAAGCTAAGGTTGTAAAAACTGGTGGCAAGGTTAAATTTGATTTACTAGAATCTCAAGAATCTGATGTTGCCTACGAGCTGGTCATTTCTGAGAACGATAAAATCATTGACATTCAACGTTTTGATAATCGCAAGTCCGCTCTCGAATCCGTTGCAGAAAAGCTCGCTGATGAAAATTCTGAATTAACGCCAGGTTCTAATGAAATGGGTCGATGGTATGTTATGGATGAAGAAAAAAAGATTAAGAAAATATTTTCTCTCAATTTTCTATTCCTGGATCCCAATAAAACCTTGAAGAGTACTCCAAATAAGGCTCCAGAACGTCTTGCCATGATGCGTTTTCCAAATACCGACATGCGTCAATTTATTGAAAAACAGAAGGAGTCTCTTGATTTAACCAAAGATGCAGTAAAACGTGCCAAGGCAGCTTCCGGCTCTGGAAGTATCGTGGGCGGTTTGCTAATGATGGTTATTGGTGGCGCCCTTACATTTGGCTCATACTCCAGTACCAGACCAGGCGGCCGCTACTTTGTTTTCTCCGGACTCATGATTTACGGCTTCTTCTACTTTATTGCTGGTATCGTCAGTCGATTAAGGAAAAAATAAGCATAAAGATATATACTATAGCTACTATGTTTGATAAAACCACTATCCGCGATATTGATCCGAAAAACAAAAACATTCTTGTACGTACTGATTTTAATGTACCGATCAAAGATGGTCAGGTTGCTAGCGATTTTCGCTTACGAGCCGCCCTCCCTACTATTCAATACCTAATAGACAGACAAGCAAACCATATCATCCTCATCTCTCATCTTGGTCGCCCAAAAGGTCAGGCAGACTCCTCGCTTTCCTTAGCTCCCGTCGCTCACGAATTATCTCTCCTTCTAGGTCACCCAGTTACTTTTATTCCACACCTCACGGGCAGCGATGTAAAGGATCAGATAGATTCTCTTCCACAAGGCTCTGTGGTTCTTCTCGAAAACCTTCGCTTCTCCGCGGCAGAAGAAGAGAACAGTCTAGATTTTGCCAGGGAAATTGTCCATTCCACCTCCGCCGATCTCTATGTTCAGGATGGTTTTGCGGTCATTCATCGTGCACATGCCTCTACGGCGCAAATTCCTCAACTTCTTCCTACTGTTGCAGGGTTTTTAATTGAAAAAGAAGTTACTAATTTAAGTCAAGTTCTTCAAAATCCAAAACCACAAGTCACGGTCATCATTGGTGGTGCCAAAATTAGTGATAAGCAGCCGTTGATTGATCGTTTTTTGCCAATTGCTGACCATATTCTTGTGGTTGGTAAAATTGCCGCTGACGGCTACGTCTCTTCGGATCCTAAAATCTACGTTGCTGAAGATTTTCGTCAGGATCAAGAGGGAAATAAACTAGATATTGGCGATCTATCACTATCTAAGATTCTCCCCACGATTAAATACAGTCACACAATTATCTGGAATGGTACTGCCGGCAAGACCGAGGAACCAGGTTTTGACTTATCTTCAAAAGCCATCGCCGAGGCTATTGGTCAGAAAAATCCAGAGTACAATCTGACAATTATCTTAGGTGGCGATACTTCTGGTTATGTTGAGAAACTTCTTGAAGAGCAGCCTGGCGTGTCACTAAGTCACGTCTCTAGTCCTCTCGAATATAGCTTAATTTCTACTGGTGGTGGTGCCAGTCTCGAATTTCTCCTTGGCCTTCCACTACCAGGTCTTGATGCAATTAATTAGCACTCTTATCTTGACAGTGCTAATTTTTGCTTTACAATAGAACTATGCAAGATGATTTTACAGAAATTATGAACAATTTGACCGAGAATGCCCGTTTTGCACTCCAAAAATCTGATTATTATGCCAAACGATATAATAACGGCTACATGAGTACAGAACACCTTCTCCTTGGTATCCTCTCTCAGGATACCAGTACTGGTGCCCGCTTCCTTGCGGACGAAGATATTAATCTAGAGTCAGTCGAAAAAACAATCAACCATACCGCTGTTGAAGTTCCCGGCTCTCAGATGGCCATGATGTCTCTTTCTGAAGCTGCGGTTCTCACTCTCCGTATGGCCGCCAACTTCACTAAAGAACAGGGGATCAAGATCATTGGTACCGAGCATATTCTCTACGCTCTCTTACGCCAACCAAACTCTCGTGCCAGTCTCATCCTTCAAGGTCTCAAAGTAGATTTAAATAGTCTTACTAATGCCATCGAGGAATACACCGAAAAACAGGCTGAAGATGCTAAGGTTGACCAGAAAAAAGCTGACTTCACTCGTAAGGCTCCGTTAAAATGGCTGACCAAATATGGTCAAGATCTTACTGAAATGGCCAAGCAGGGAAAACTTGATACCGTCATTGGGCGTGATCAGGAAATTGAACGTACCGTTACCATTCTTTGTCGTCGCACCAAATCAAATCCTGTTCTCATCGGCGAAGCTGGTGTTGGTAAAACTGCCATCGTCGAGGGTCTCGCCACTCGCATTGTTAAGAATGAAGTTCCTGGCAGCCTAATTGGCAAACGTATCTACCAGGTTGATCTCAGTTCTGTTGTGGCTGGTACTAAGTTCCGCGGTGAGTTTGAGGAGCGCATTAAAGGTATTATTGATGAAGCTTCTGGCAATAAAGATCTCATTCTCTTTATTGATGAGATTCACCTCCTCTCAGGAGCCGGTTCTGGCGAAGGTAGTCTTGATGCTGCCAATATTCTAAAACCTGCCCTAGCACGTGGTCATATTCGCCTAATTGGTGCCTCCACTATGGATGAATATCGCAAAACCATCGAAAAAGATAAGGCACTCTCTCGCCGTTTTCAAACTGTCATCGTCGAGGAACCTACCGATACTGTTGTTCTGCGTATCTTGAAAGGTGTCAAATCTCATTATGAAAAACATCATGGCGTAGTTATTCCTGATGAAATCTTAGAAACTGCGATCAATATGTCCAAGCGTTATATTAATGATCGCTTTATGCCCGATAAGGTTATTGATGTTATTGATGAAGCCAGCGCTATCGCTAAGGTCGCTGCTGATAAAAAAGGCGGTGGTGAATATAAGAAGCTTAAAATTGAGCGTGAAGATCTTCAGAAGAAAATTGAAGAGACCGCCGAGGCTGAGGATTTTGAAAAAGCCGCGCTCTATAAGACTCGTGTAGCCAAAATTGATGAAGAGATTGAAAAGCTTGAAAAAGCTGGCGTTAATGATCAGGTATCTCCTGTTCTCACCGAGGAAAATCTCGCTACTGCCATAAGTTTAAAAACTGGTATTCCTGTTTCTAAGGTCCACGGTTCTGAGATGAAAATGCTCACCGATCTCGAAAAACACCTGGATAAAGCTGTTATCGGTCAAGAAGAGGCTATTAGGGCTGTCGCCAAAGCTATTCGCCGAGGCCGTTCTGGCATTAGTGATCCAAAACGTCCAATCGGTTCCTTCTTATTTATGGGACCAACTGGTGTCGGTAAGACTGAGCTGGCCCGTGTCATTGCACGTGAGGTCTTTGGTGGTGATAACTCATTAATTAAGATTGATATGTCTGAATTTGGTGAAAAGCACAACGTTTCTCGTCTTGTTGGCGCTCCAGCTGGCTATGTCGGTTACGATGACGGCGGTAAGCTCACTGAAGCCGTTCGTCGTCATCCATATTCGGTCGTTCTCTTTGACGAGATCGAGAAGGCTCATCCTGAAGTCTTCAATATGCTACTCCAGGTCTTAGAAGATGGTGTTCTCACCGACGGACAGGGCAATCATATTAAGTTCAACAATACCATCATTATTCTCACTTCAAACCTTGGTGCTGACGAAATGTATGATGACGCTGAGTTCGGTTTTGGTAATAAAGACAAAAAGAGCGATAAATTCATTGAAGAAGAATATGAAGCCAGTAAGAATGCTGCCATGAAAGCCCTCAAGAAATCTATGCGCCCAGAGCTTATCAACCGTCTTGATGCCATTGAGGTCTTCCATGCTTTGACTAAGAAGCAAGTTGAGCAGATTTTTGACAATATGATCTCAGATCTCAAGAAGCGTCTCGCCACCAAATCATTTGGTCTAAAACTCACCAAGAAAGCTTCTGACTTTCTCATCGAAAAAGGCTTTGATCCAAAGAACGGTGCTCGTCCACTTCGTCGCGCCATTGAGGATCATCTCGAATCAATCATCTCCGACGCCATCATCTCTGAGAAGATTAAAAAAGGTGAAATCGCTGTTGTCGATCTTAAAGATGACAAGCTCACGCTAGAAATTGAAAAGAAGGAAAAATAATCTATGAAGCATCGCGCAAGGTTTGGTAGTCTCCTCTTCGCCGTTTTTATTGTGGCTACCCTTCTTTGCGCCTATACTTTTCAAGATGAATTTAAAGCAGGAGATTATGCCCTGACCGGCGATCTCTCATCTATCGCTTCCTCCCTCAATCTAACCAGCCGTGCGCATCTTATTCTTCGTGCCACTCATCCAGAATTACAGGAAAAGGCTAGTTTTAATCAAAATTGTAATAGCCACAGCCAGGAGATTTATGTTCTTGGTTGCTATCGTGAAGATCAGGATCGCCTCTATGTTTATAATGTAAATTCATCTGAGATTCCTGGTGTTCGCGAGGTGACAACGGCACATGAAATGTTGCATGCCGCTTACCACCGACTTTTGTTTTGGGAAAAGTTAGATCTAAAAGATCAGCTACAATCAGTTTACGATCATCTTCCCGCAGACTCTGATCTTCGCACCTCTATGCAAAATTATCATCCTGACGAATTTTATGATGAGCTACATTCTCGCATTGGCACCGAGGTCAAAGATCTTCCTGCGCCACTTGAGCGTTATTACCAGAGATACTTTACCGATCGTCAGCTAATCGTAAAATTTAACGAGCAATATCACAATGTCTTTACCGAGCTTCAGCGCCAAACCGATCGTCTTAAAGAATCTATTGAAGTTAAAAAGCAATCCATAGAAAATAAAACCAAAGAATACCAAACTCAAAAGCAGCAGCTAAATGAAGTAATTTCCGACTTCAATTCACGCGCCGCTCGCGGTGATTTCAGTAGTCAATCTGATTTTAATACTAAACGCCAATCCATTGTTTCTCGTATTGACGCACTCAATCGAGAGTATGATCAACTAAAGCAGGCTATTGAAGAGCTTAACTCAGAGATCGCAAAATATAATCAAAGCATCTATCATAATAATGAACTCATTGATCAGATTAATTCCAATTCCATTCCTAAAGTCGATAAGGGTTTTGTCTAATAGTTAATAAATAAAGGAGTAATATGAAAAATCAACTAAATAAAGCAAACAACTATCTCGTTCCCACTGTTATCGAGACCACTAATCGCGGTGAAAGATCGTACGATATTTATTCGCGCCTCTTAAACGACCGCATCATTTTTATGGGCGAAGATGTGAATTCCCATACCGCTAATCTTGTAATCGCGCAATTGCTCTTCCTAGCCCACGAAGATCCTAAGAAAGACATCAAGCTCTATATTAACTCTCCTGGCGGTTCAGTTTATGACGGTCTTGCTATTATTGATACCATGAATTATATTGAGCCAGATGTTCAGACTATTGGTATTGGCCTGCAAGCTTCCATGGGTGCTATGTTACTTAGCTGCGGCGCCAAGGGTAAGCGCTTTGCTTTGCCAAATGCTCGCGTTATGATTCATCAGCCAAGCTCTGGCACTGAAGGTAAAATTACCGACCAGGAAATCATGTTAAAGGAAGGTATTTTCTTAAAGAAGCGCCTCGCTGAGATTATGGCTAAGAATACCGGTAGAACCGTTGCTCAAGTCATCAAGGATATGGATCGTGATAACTGGATGTCTGCCGAAGAAGCCAAAGAATACGGCATCATCGATCAGGTCATCGAAAAGTAATAAACTTAATTTTAAAATTATGAAAACGATTTTTATCGCAACTGGTAACACCTCTAAACTTCAAGATTTTAAGTTGTATTTAGGTGATAGCTTTAATATAGAATCGCCAAAATCCCTCAATATCAAAATCAATGTCCCGGAGGGCATCAACTCAATTGAAGACAATGCAATAGCAAAAGCACGAGCTTACGCCTATAAGACTGGGTTAGTCAGTATTGGTGACGACACAGGTTTCTTTATCGAAGAGTTAAACGGAGAACCTGGAGTTGCTTTAAGGCGTTGGGGTGGAGAATTACCCGAAGAGACTACTGGGGCTGATTTTTGGAAATATCTTCAAGAAAAAACCAAGAATCTCAAAAATTATAAATGTTATTTTAAGCAATGTGTTGCTGTTGTTTCACCATCGGGAAAAATGGAATTAGTATACAATATCAACCACGGAATCCTTAATAAAGAAAAATTAAAATTACCATACAACGGCACAGACTATCCGTTAGCTGCGGTGTTCGAATCAGAAAACCGTCAAAAGACTTGGGATGAAATGACTGATAAAGAAAAGAAGGATTTTGATAGGGTTTTTATTAATGAATTAGTAAAAGCAATCGACCAAGTCATCGAAAAGTAAATAAAAATATCCACCAACTCGGTGGATATTTTTAAGTCTCCTAGCTTCTATTTTTCTTGATGTAGGTATCCTCTTTTTCCATCTGTGCCTTTAGAGTGTATTCCTTACACTTTCCATTAGAGCAGTTCGCTGCTTCATAAGAGTATGTACTTCCTTCACGCCCCAAGTTTACCCCACCTGGATCCGTAAACAGACTTGGATCCATCACCGTCAAATTCTCCTCAGAGATTTTCTCAGGGTAGTATCCATTCTTTGCGTGGAAGCCCTCCTCAAGTGCATAATACATGGCATTAATCGCCTCTTTGCGCTGTTCATCGCGGTGCATCGCATCCAAATTCACCTTCTGTAAGAAGAATAGCACAAGTAACAGGGAAGCAAAAAAGATCACCACCACCAACTCAATAATCGTAAATCCCCTCTTTGTTTTTTGTTCAACCATACCCATATTATACACGATTTTCTGCTAAGAACTTTTTCACCTTCGGGGCGATTGCTGCAAAATGTGGCTGTTTATAGAACTCTTCCAGGTCAACCCACTGAAAACCATCAGATTCATTTGGATCGATTATTATTTCTTGCATCTCATTTATACCAAACAAATAACCAAAATCATGGTGCAAGTGTGCTGGCTCACCCTTTTTAGGATTTTCTGGAATCTTATGGGTATTAATACGAAATGGCACCAGTGGGTCATCTGGAAGAACTGCGAGATAGTTTATTTTATCTAAATCAAGACATCCTGTTTCTTCTTCAAGCTCTCGTAGTGCTGCCGCAAATGGTGTAGCATCCTCTTTTTCGATATGCCCACCCGGTTGTAATAAAATATCTAAGGACTTATGTTTTAAGAGTAAAATTTTGCCAGAATTAGGGCAGAGAATAAAAGCCGAGGCCGTAAAATGGCCATCCGAGTTTTTTCTATCAAATATCCTTTCTTCGTCCGTCCCCGCCTTTTCGGCCAGCTTTCTTGCTGCCAACAGCTTTTCTGCCTCTTCCGGATAAAGCTCCAAATATTCGTCAATTAACTCTCTTATCATAAATTTATTTTACCACTAAAGCCTGCTATAATTTTAGTATGGGAAAAAACACTAGCCAGTTTGTCTGTCAGAATTGTGGAGCCAAATACTCAAAGTGGGCGGGGCATTGTAATAACTGTGACGCCTGGAATTCCATCATTGAAGATCTTGTGGTTAGTGAAGCTAGTGGAAAAAATGCCATCTCGCAGGCCAAGACTAGTGGTCAACTTCTTAAATTCACCAAGATTAATGAGATTACGGTTACTAGTGACAAGGAACGTCTTAAAACTGAATTTCCTGACCTCAATGAAGTGCTTGGTGGCGGTATTCTACGCGGTTCCGTCA
>CAUQIL010000016.1:0-11139 GCA_963518195.1 uncultured Candidatus Saccharibacteria bacterium
TCATTAACCAGCAGTCTTATTCCGAACTAGTCGGCGTCAAGATCTTACTCTGGAATGCGCTTCCGGGAGAGATAATTTCCAAATTTCAAATTGTCACCCAAAAGCCACATTTTATTGAAGGAATCGCCATTGAATTTGAAAAACAATCTGAATTCCGCGTTGCGCCACAAGACAAACAATTCCTCTCAACTTCCCCCTGGCAGATTCTAAATGATCAAGCCGAATTATCCGCCAAATCAAATATCTTAGTTTCTCTTTTTACCCATCTCAATAAAACTCATCCCATCAATAAAGATTTGACTCTAAATATCCCTATTCACCAATCACCAAAAAATTATTTCTATCGCAACAAGATGGAGTATTCACTTTATTATAATCACGACGCCGAAAAAATTCAGCTCGCCGTTCATTATCGCGGTTCCCATCGTAAAATGCCTATTACTAGCTCTTCTCTTGAATTACCAGCCATCTTTGCACGTGCCAATCAAATAGTCGATGAATTAAATCGAACCAAACAAGAAGCCCGTTCTTTCCAGTCATTACTACTTCGTACCAATCAATCCGGCGAAGTTAGCGGTGGACTCCTTGAAAACGGTAAGCCCCATCCAGTCTTTCCGAACCTTACAGACACTCTCCTTGGCAACATCTACTCATACTCACCTGGAGGCTTTTTCCAGATTAATTTACCGGTCTATGAGGCTGCGCTATTACAAATTAAGACCTTCCTCGAAGACTCTACTTCTGTTTTAGATCTTTATGCTGGTGTTGGAACCATTGGTTTATCGGTCGCCAGAGACAAAGCACTTACTCTTGTGGAAGTGAACAAGTCCGCCTATGAAGAACTCGCCGCTAACTCCAACCGTGTAATTCACACCACGAATAATCAGCTCATTCATCCAATTCTTGCCAAATCCGAAGAAGTCTTAGACCAAATTTCCGCCGATGCAAGCGTAATTCTTGACCCACCAAGAGCTGGCTGTGACCAAAAACTCATTCAAAAACTCTGTGAAGTCCAACCTCAAAAAATAGTCTATCTATCCTGTAACCCAGTTACACAAGTTCGCGACCTCTCTAGTTTACTCCAACACTACAACATCCAATCCATTCAAGGCTTTAACTTCTTTCCACATACCCCCCATATCGAATCTTTGGTTTTATTAACACTTAAATAAGGAGTCTTATGCCACTCAATCAAAAACAGCAAGAAGCAGTCGAATATCTAGATGGACCTCTTCTAGTTTTAGCCGGTCCAGGCACAGGCAAGACTCAACTCCTTTCTAAGAAAGTTGAATATATCCTTCAAAATACCGATACCGACCCAAGTATGATCCTATGTATCACCTATACGGAAGCCGGTGCTGAAAATATGAAAGAACGTTTGCGCAGCATGATTGGTCAAGCCGCTGACAAGGTTGATATTATGACTTTTCATGCCTTTGGTCAAAAAATTCTCGGTCTTTATAATCAGTTTGCTACAGAACCACAACGTAGCTTCACTGAGCCCATCGAGGAGATTATTCAACTAAAAATTATTGAAGAATTGCAAGCAAATCTTCCTAACTCCTATTTACTAAAGGCCGAACAGAAGCAAAAAATTTTACTCAGTCTTATTGCTAAAATCAAAGTTTCAAAGGTTTCGCCGGAAGAGCTCAGAATTATCGTTAAGCAAAACCAGCAAGATATCGAAATCCTAAACAAAGAACTTGCCCCCATCTTGCAACATCTTCCAGATAAGGCCTCTGGCAAAAATGCCTATGCTAAGCTAGCCGAAACCGTCTACCTCCCACTGCTAAAAAAGCTTGGTGAACTCAAAACCGATCAGCCAATCGTAGGTCGTATTTACTCTCTTTTTGATATTTTTTATGAAAAAATTTATTCATTCATTGAAGAGCAAGCCAACTCAGAAAAACCATCGGTAAAGAATATCAATAACTTTATTAAGAAGTATTTTTCAAAAGACAAAAATGGCATCTTTAAATTTTCCGAGCTGGCTAGCAATCAACGCCTTTTGGAATTAACTGAACTTTATGAAAAATATCAAAGCTATCTTCAAGAACACGGATATTTTGACTTTAACGACATGATTGAGATGCCTATTAAGTATCTTGAAGATGATATTGATTTTCGCCGCAAAATTGCTCAGAACTATCTATATATCATGGTTGATGAATACCAAGATACGAACCCTTCACAAACTAGATTACTTGAACTAATTGCCGACGAACAAGAGTCTCCTTCCGTAATGGCTGTTGGTGACGACGATCAGTCAATCTTCGAATTCCAGGGAGCTAAAGCCAGTAGCCTTATCTATTTCAAAAATCATTTTAACGCAAAAGTAATTGTTCTCACCGAGAACTACCGCTCTACGAGTGAGATTCTTCGCTTCTCACGCAAAATTGCCGATCAACTAGATGAGAGTTTCATTAAAAATGAAGCTATGCAACGTAGTCTTCATACAGAAAATCAAGTGACTGAAGATCTCAAGAAAGAATTAACTTCCGTACGTAACTCCGATATCCTAAAAAACAACCCTGAAGACTTCTTGTTTGAACAAATATTTTACTCAGCAAACCAGGTAGAAAATGAGGACACAGACCCTAAACAATCATCACAACTGAATAAATCTATTACTCAAAAAACTTTCATTGAAAGGCATCAATTTATTAACCAAGATGCTGAATACAATTGGGTCGCCGGGCGGGTACATCAACTTATCCAGGCCGGCACGGATCCTTCCGATATCGGTATTCTTTTCCCAAAACATAAATATGCCACTGCCTTAATTCCATATCTACGCAAATACCCCGAAATCGACCTCGCTTACGAACGCACCGAAAATATTTTAGAAAATGAACAAATCTATGAATTACTAACCCTCTGTAATTTTATTTATCAACTTTCTGAAGGGGAAAACCCCAGCTATATGTTACCCGAAATCCTTTCCTTCAATTTTTGGGGCATCCCTAGCGAAGACATGATTCTTGCCGTCCAGTCCATCCATCGCCATAAACGTCCAGCACTTGAAATTCTGCAGAATTATCTCGATAATCCATATTTTGCTGATCTCGCTGCCTTCTTTGCCGAACTAGCTAAGCTGTCCCTGACTCTACCACTTGAATTCTTGCTTGATATAATTTCCGGGTTCTCACCAATTGAAATCACTGTTAATCAGAAGACCAAATCTTTCACCTCTCCTTTTCTTACTTTCTACTCAAAAGATTTATATTCCAAAAATACTTTTGATTTTTATAATCGCCTACGTCTACTTCGCAACCGCCTTCTCTCTCGTACCAAAAAAGATAAGCTACGCCTTGCTGACCTCGTCCAACTCGTTGATGATTACAAAAAGACTGAAACCAGCATTACTGAACAAACTTTTTATCGAGATTCCGACAAGGCCGTTAGCCTTATGACTGCCCATAAATCAAAAGGACTAGAATTTAAGCATGTCTTCTTAATCAATCTTACAGCCTCCGCCTGGGATGGCTCAGGAGGACCGAATACCCTTACTCTTCCCATAAATCTTGAGGTCATCAGTGACGCTCGCAATACCCAAGACGGTAAAAAACGGCTTCTCTTTGTCGCTATCACCCGTGCTGCCAAAACCCTTACTATGACCAGCCCAAAATATGCTGATGACGCAGAAAAAGAAAATAAACCCCTCTCCTTTCTCGATGAAAAAGTTATTCAAACCGATGACCAATCATATATTTCCTCGCCATTCATTCCAACTGGTCGGGTTATCGAACATAACGAAATACTTTCTGACGACGAAAAGGCCTCGGCTATGCGTCGTATTTGGTTAAATAAATTACTCGACCCATCCGAAAAAATCGAGCCCCTCCTAAAAGAGCGCGTAAAAGATTTTCGGCTTTCCGCCTCTCATATTTCATCATTTATTCGTCTCACTTACGGCGGTCCACTAAATTTTTACCTTAATAGTATTATTAAAGCACCTAGTGAGCCAACTTCATTAAATATTGCTTACGGTAATTTAATACATAAAGTCTTTGAGGAGATAACCAAAAATCAGCTTACTAAAGAAGACGCTATTTTGCTCTACACTACAGAGGCAAAAAAACAGGACCTACTAGAAGAAGATATTAACACCTTGATCGAACGTGGTGAAGATGAATTACCCCTAGCGATTGACGAATACCAATCAATCCTACGAAGCCCCGGCGCTAAGGCTGAAATTAATTTTAGTAATGAACATCTCATTTTTGACGGTATTCCAATTACTGGAAAAATTGATCACCTCAATATTGATGACCAAAATAAGCTTATCGATATCTATGACTTTAAAACCAGCACTATCTCCGACCGTGACAAGTGGCATTCTAAAGAGTCTCTCTATATCTATCACTTCCAACTACTCTTTTACCGCCTGCTACTTAAACAGTCCAAGTTTTACCATGACTATACTGTTCGCTCAATGAATCTACTCTTTACTAAGCCGAATCGACGTGAGACTCTTGATCATCCAGATGGTAAGCTCCATAGACTTACTCTAACCGAAGAAGATATCGCAAAAGACGGTCTGGATTTTGAGGATCTTATTAAAGCCATTTATCATCAAATTACTACCTTGAATTTCTTACGCCCTGACTCGCCACTTAATCTCACAAACACCACCGACGCCACCTTGGCCGACATTAAAAAATTCTGCCATCTACTTATTGATCTTTATAAAAACAGTTGACTTTATTAATTTATATGTTATTATAAACAAGCAACGTTGAGAAACTGTCGCTACGGGGCTCGTCCTGACTTTGTTTCGGGGTGAGTCCTGTCTTAAAAACTTGCCCAAGGAAGGGGGTGAGTGTACTTTAAATTTTGGAAAACGCGAGAAGAATAGCCATCTTCAATACTACTACACATAACACAATCGTTAATTTTTTATATATAGGCTATCTTCTCGTTGGGTTCCATGCAGAAAGGGGGTGAATATGCATGGGATGGATCATCACCGATAAGGTGACTGGGTGCTCATATGACACCGATCATGACGGCTATGAAGCCGTTGCCGAGGCGCTCCATGAGCATCCAGAGCGTTTCACGGATGCTACATCCGAGGAAAAGCGTCGTATTAAGGAAGGCGCCGAAAGACTCGGTTGGAGACCGCGTTACTAAAATAAATTTCCCTCCTGAGGGAGGGGCCATGTGTTTTTTCCAAAAACTTCTCTCTCGGGGAGCCTCGGCTCCCCTCTTTTTTATTTTAAACATATCCACTATAATATAATCATCTTGTCACACTTCGGTCACTGACAATGAAAAAATTCAAAAAGCTTTAAGTATCGTCATTTATACTTTTAGCCAGGAGCCAATAAATCAGGCTCGCATAAATGACTCCATTTTAAATAAATCAAGGAGTTACTTATGAAAAATAATATTAACAATAATCAAGAACGCGTCGAAGTCATGGCTCTCTTCGGGTACGAAATGACCCCTTGTCAGCCATTAAATTTCAAAAAACGCAGTGGGGAAGAGTTTGAAGTTACCGAGCTCCTCCAAACCCACATTCGTTTTATTGGCAACACCGCCATCCACATCTTTGACGTTATCGCAGGACAAAGCAATTATCAGCTATCCTTCAATGCCACCGATCTTTCCTGGCATCTACGTCTTGCGTAAGTTCTAAAAGAGACCGTCGGCCTCTTTTTTGACGAATAAAATAGCTTTCGACCCCAGTCGCTTAGCCATTTATTTAAGACACAACATTGCCTAAAAATTCGTCAATCACTAGCCTAATCTCGTCAGTGTTCTTGCAGTCCATCAATTTTACGCGCAAATCAGACGCTCCGTCAAACGAATTAATATACACCTTAAACATTCGTTTTAAAGGTTCAAACGGATAACGCGACCCCGCCGCCTCCAGCTCTTTTTTTCTAGTATCGAAGCAATCTAGATGATATTTAAATAAGTTCATTAACTCAAGCACACTTATATCCCCCTCTTGTGAGACTGGCCTTCGATTAGTAAAGCAATATGGATTCGAGAATACACCACGTCCAATCATAAAGCCATCAACCTCTGGATATTTCTCCCTTAACTCCTGTACATGCTGATAATTTAGGATATCACCATTAATGGTTAGTCGCGTTGCCGGCGCAATTTCATCACGCAACTTCAAAATCTCTGGAATCAAATCAAAATGTGCTGGCACTTTCGACATTTCTTTTCGCGTACGCAAATGAATCGTCAGATTCGCAACTTGTTGTTTTAAGACAATTGGCAACCAATCCTTATACTCATCAACATAAGTAAAGCCTAGTCTAGTCTTCACTGACACCGGTAAGTTCGTATTCTTTTTAGCCTCATTAATACAATCAATCGCAAGCTCCGGCGTCCTAATCATTGCCGCCCCACCTCCGGCCTTATTGACGTGCCGATCTGGACACCCCATATTAATATCCAGCCCCTGAAACCCTAAGCCTTCTAATTCACGCGCAATTAGAGCAAAGTGTTCTGGAATTTTCCCCCAGATCTGCGCAATAATCGGAGCATCCGCTTCACAGACTGTTAGTCGCTCCAAAGCATCATGTCGCCCCTTCTCGGATGCATATGACGTGACATTTGTAAATTCAGTATAGAACAAATCTGGTCGTCCAGCTCGCTCAATTACTTGTCGAAATACCACATCCGTCACCCCCTCCATGGGAGCTAAAATCGTAAAACCTTTAGGTAAATTTTGCCAAATACTCATTTTATTCTTCCGTATTTTTTAATATAATCGCTTGCTCATAAATTTCCTCAAAACGCGCAATTGTGCGTTTTAGATCATGGCGTTTTGCAATCTCGATTGAAGCTAATTTATACTTTTTTAAGCGCTCTGGGTCTATTAAAATCCGTTTCATCGCATGAGCAATACCTGCAACGTCTCCTGGATGACAAAGCTCACCATTCTTTCGATTTTGGCATAGTTCCGATACCGCCCCAGCATCCACTGCCACAAGAGGCAACCCTACTGCCGCCGCCTCTATGAGAACAATACCTTGTGTTTCAGTCTCTGATGCCGTTACAAACATTAAGCCCGCTCGATAGATTTCTATCAACTCCGGTGGCATAATTTTACCCAAGAACTTCACCTGCCCCTCAATCTCCAGTTCTTTCGCCAAGGTTTTCAGGTTTGCAAGATCAATTCCATCCCCCACAATAATCAGCTCTAAATCTTTCGTCTCAACTTTCGGAAGAGTTAATAACTTCTTAAAGGCATTAAGTACCACGCTAATACTTTTTTCCGGATCAACTCGCCCAATATATAAAATCTTTTGAGTTTTTGCCGTCAATCCATATTTTTTTAAAATCTTTGCATCTGGTTTCTTCGGATAAAACTCCGTTAAGTCCACCCCGTTCGACAAAGCCTCGACTGTTACTTTAAAATGTTTACGATTTTTAGGAATTAAATCGCCTATCGCCATTTCGGTTGGCATGGTCGCATATTCTGCGTGTTTCAAAAAACTCGACATATACGCGCGCAGCATTGCGTTAGACGCTTTTTTAATTAATTTCGGTTTCAAAATTTTTAGCTGATCCGTAATATTATCTGGATAAGCATGCCCCGTTGAAACTAGTGGTACTTTGTATTTCTTTGCATACCACATCACGGCCAAAGCAATCGTTTCTGCCGTCTGTAGATGAATCACGTCCGGTTGAAAATCTTTCAATATTTTCTTGATTTCTTTTACCGGATTTACTGACCACCAAATACCATAACGATAAGCCAGTCTTGGCATCTGGATACCGAGAAAATCTCGCTTCTCAGGCACTTTATTAATCTGATCTGGATAAAAAGGGAAGCGCAGGGAAGTTAAGAAGGCTGTTCTTACCCCATTTTCCGCATCGGTTTCAATATGAAATTTCCCATTAAAACTTGGCGATAACACCAGTACCTCATGCCCAGCTTTCGCTAGCCCATTCGCTAGATTGTGTGCAAAAACCGCCACACCGTTCGTCATTGGATAATAAATATCTGAAGCAATTACAATTTTCATTTCCTCTATTATATCAAATTCAGCAAAATCCCACTTTCACTTCTGTTATAATACCCATATGAAGAAAACTAAAAAAGCTCAAAGCCAAGTCTCCGTCAATCGACGCGCAAGTTTCGATTATCATCTTGGCGATAAGCTGATTTGTGGCATGGCTCTTTCTGGCCCTGAAGTTCGTCTCATTCGCGATCATCATCTCCAACTCAAAGGCTCCTTCATTACTTTAAGAAATAATGAATTATGGCTAAACAACCTTACCCTTGGTGCCGAAACTGCCAGAAACATTAAACTTCTTGCTACTAAAAAACAAATTCTGTCTCTTCAGAAATCAAAACTTCTTGGCAATACCATTGTTCCCACCAAACTCTTTGGCGGCTCTCGCCATATCAAGCTTGAGATTGCTCTCGCCTCTGGTAAGAAAAAATACGACAAGCGCCTCAGTATCAAACATCGCGATCTCGATCGAGAACGCCAAAAATATTAGGAGAATCATATGCAGTACTCTCTCTATTCTTGGAATGTTAATGGCATCAGGGCCGTCCTCAAAAAAGGCGTGCTTCAAGAATTACTCCAGTCTAAAAATCCCGACTTCCTCTGCCTGCAAGAAACAAAGGCTAAAAAAGATCAGGTCGAAGTTGATTTTCCCGACTATCAAGAAATCTGGAATTCAGCAGATCGCGCTGGCTATTCTGGCACCGCAATCCTTGCTAAAAATCATCAGTATTTGCAAAGTACTGAACTGAATTTAGAGCATTTCTTAGCCACCCAAACTGATCCAGAAATTACCAAAATTCTGGGTCAACTTCACCAAGATCAGTATGGCGCCCCCCTCAACGAGGGACGTATCACCACTGTCGAAACGCCTCATTTTTATCTAGTTACTGTTTACACTCCAAACTCTAAGAACGACCTTTCAAGGCTAAATCTTCGCCATGATCTTTGGGATCCCCTCTTTCTTTACTACATTAAATATCTTGAACAGACCAAACCTGTAGTCTTTTGTGGCGATCTTAATGTCTCACACCAAGAAATTGACCTTGCAAGGCCCAAACAGAACACCAAAAACGCTGGATTTACCCAAGAAGAACGAGAAGGTATTGAAAATTATGTTAAAAACCACCTCCTTGACACTTTCCGCACCCTTCATCCAGAGACTATTAAATATTCATGGTGGTCACACTGGGGTCACGCTCGTGAGAACAATGTGGGGTGGAGAATTGATTATTTCTTCATCTCCGAAATACTCAAAAAGCATCTTATTAGCGCTGAGATTCATGACCAGATTCTTGGCTCTGACCACTGCCCTATCTCAATCACACTTCAATTTTAAGAAAGGATACTATGCAAAACGCAGATTATTGGCAAAAACTTCAACCCATCACCGATAACTCAATCCTTTGGAATATCCCCGAGCAAAAGACCGGCCGCATTGCCGTCCTTGGTGGTAATTTACAAAATTGCATGATTGCTATTAAAAATACTGAATTCCTAAATTCACTCCCTATTAAAACCGCCAACTTACTTCTCCCCGATGCTTTGCAGGGCAAGCTACCCACTTTTTCCTCACTCTATTTCGCTGAATCCACCGAGTCAGGCTCTTTTGCTCGCTCAAATACTTTAGAAGACTTTACCCTAAACTCTGATCTCGTATTATACTCTGGCGATTTTTCTAAAAACTCTATCACCGAAATCGCTATTACAGATACCATTAAAAAACTCAACCAAAATCAGCTGGCCGTCCTGTCTCGCGATACGGTCGATCTTATCACTGCTGACATTCAAGGCATACTCGAGCGTCAGAATCTCATCCTGATCGCCAGTCTTGCGCAACTCCAAAAAGTCTTCCGCGCCGCACTTTATCCTAAAATGATTCTTCTTTCTATGCCCATCTTTCCAGTGATTGAAATCCTTCACAAATTCACTCTCAGCTACCCCTGTACTATTTTCACCTTCCACCAGAATCAAATCATCATTGCGCGCTCCGGTATAGTTCATACAATTGCCATCGACAAAACCTCGTACACCCCACTCTCACTTTGGTCTGGGACTCTTGCCTGCAAAATTTCCGCCCTAGCACTCTGGAACCCGCAAAATCTTCTTGAAACCACAGAGACTGCCCTCTTTTGGGATCACCGCCAAAAATAGTAAGTCTCTGATCGCCAAAAATCAACAGTTATGCTAAAATAAACACTAGTATTATAAGGGTTTATTATGGCGAATAAAGTGATGATTATTGGGACAGGGAACGTTGGTGCAAGTATTGGTTTTTCACTTGTTTCTCAGCGCACTGCTGTTAATGAGTTAGTTCTTGTCGACCTTAATCAAGACGACGCGGAGGGTGAGGCTATGGACCTACGTGATACGCTGGCCGTTAGTCCCACTTATCTTAAAATCTCCTCCGGCAGTTATAAAAAAGACGCCAAAGATACCGATATTGTAATTTTTACTGCAGGTGCTGCCCAAAAGAAAGGTGGGGAAACTCGCATGGAACTACTTGCGCGCAATGCTAAGATTCTCCATAATGTAATCGACCAGCTTCTTGCCGCCAACTTCCACGGAATTTTTCTCATTGTTACCAACCCTGTTGATGTTATGAGCTATCTTGCTATGCAATATTCTGGCTTTCCTAGCCACAAAGTTATCGGTTCTGGCACCGTTCTTGATTCTGCCCGTCTTCGCTACTATCTCGCTGAAAGGCTTAAGGTTTCGCCAAAATCAGTCCACGCCTATCAAGTTGGGGAGCATGGCGATTCCGAATTTGCCATCTGGTCCTCTGCCAATGTGGGCGGACAACCTGTTCAAAAAATATTAAAAAAGGCTGACCTTAACATAATTGAAGAAGAAACAAAAACGGCGGCTTATAAGATTATTGAGCGCAAAGGTGCTACCTATTATGGCATCGGCGCCTGTGTCACCAGCATCGTGAATTGTATTTTTAATGACGAGTGTAGAGTTCTACCAGTTTCAACCTATGATGCCTTTTCTGATACCTACTTTGGCTTCCCAACAGTCGTCGGTAGAAAGGGAATCATCCATCGGCTCGACACGGAACTCACCGAAGCCGAATCGCTAAAACTCCAATCTTCCATCAATGTTATCAAAAAAGCCATCAATACTATACCGACATTTCTTTCATAGTCTGTTATAC
>CAUQIL010000017.1:0-10513 GCA_963518195.1 uncultured Candidatus Saccharibacteria bacterium
GGGCTGCAGTTACCCCATCATTATTATCTACACTATTATCCTTATTTAAGTTAACAGTATTATTGTCTGTATTTTGTTTGTCCATTCCAAGGATTTCATTAAGCTTCTGTCTTCTTTCCTTGGCCTTTTGCGCTTCTTGCTCTTGTTCTTTTGCAATTTCGCTTACTAGTTTTGCTTTTCTGTCTTCTTCAGGTTCTTCCATTATAGCCTCAAGGCTAGATCTCTTATCCCATAATGAAGCAGCCTCACCACGTAGTTTTTTAAGCTCTTCTCTCTGTTCAGCAGTTAATCTTCCGCCATTCTCTGCCTCATACTTCTTACGTGTACTATTATATTCTTCCTCTTTCTCGTTAACCCCTTTTACAGCCTCTGCATATCTCTCATTCTCTTCTTTCATCCTTTTTTCAGCCATAAGAACGCTTTGTCGTGAGTTGAAGTCCCTATTAATATTCTCATTCACTTTTTCAAGTGAATCCAACTTATGGTTCATTAATGAATCACTAATTTCGCCTTTCTTATTTCGCGAGATAATTGATTTTCTGATCTCCTCAGTATTCTCTAGTTTTTTAATCTTAATCTCATCATTTTCAACAACCTTAGAGTTTTGGCCAATTTGATCCATGATATCATTCACAACATAAAGAAACGCATCATCATTATGATCTGCATTATAATTATTGCTTGCATTCTTCAAACGATCTTGTACTGAAAAAATCTGTCGTTTAGCCAAATCCTTATCAGTATAACCCAAATCAAACCCCTTCTTCATCTGTGCTGAAAATTCTGCATTCAAAAAATTCACAATCGCTTGGCGCTTTTTACCATTATTAATATCTTCTTTAGAAAATTCGAAACCTTTTTTATCCTGCTCTTTATTTTGCTCAAGATTTTTATTCTCGTTATTATCTACAGGAAGATCATCAATACCGTTTCCACCCCCAAGACTATTCATATTTTTCATTTTTTGTTCTCCTATACCTCAAGATTCGTCATATTTTAATTAAGCTAAAAATTCTTCACGAAAATTTAACATTGCTTTTCGTGCAATCTGGGTTGTATCAATTCCAGCCTCTCTTACAATTTCTGCGATCAGCTCTTCGCTGGCTCGGTTTTCATCATAAGCAGCATTGATTTTATCTAAAAGATAATCTGGTAGATTCATTAAAATCTCCGTCATCACAGCATCACTTAACCTCTCTTCCAGCTCTGCTCTCAGTCGATCAGTTTTTGGCACTCTTTTCTCGTCGATCATCTGATCCACAAACTTTGCAAGAGCCTCCTTTTGAGATGTGGTAAAAGTATTACCCTCGTCTTTCATGCAAACACCCTTTCAATTAAAATATGACTTTTAAATAAATATAACGCTTATTCTTTAAAATGTCTAGCTTATAAGCTGGAAAAATACACTCCATAAACTTCCTCTATTCTCGTCTCAGCTGCTCAATTTGCTTCAGAATCTCCACCGTTTTTTCCTCGTCGTTCTCGAATTCTACCAATTTTTCCGTCAATTCCACTATCCTGCGCTTCTTCAGCTCTTCCTTGTATCGACTATTTAAGCTTGCCACTTCACGTACTAATGCCTCCC
The DNA here is from genome assembly GCA_963518195.1 of uncultured Candidatus Saccharibacteria bacterium. GTDB lineage: Bacteria > Patescibacteriota > Saccharimonadia > Saccharimonadales > Saccharimonadaceae > Nanosyncoccus. Next base: position 1,586 of record CAUQIL010000017.1, read on the forward strand.
CCTTCATTCCGGCGTATTTTTCTTCAAAAATCAAAGAGAGCTCTTCCAATCTCATCTCGTCTTCTGGGATTTCAAGTCCTATCTCCTGCCCCACCGCTCCCCCATAAACCAAAATTGCCTGCAAGCTATCCTCAAGACTCTTCATCACTGCCATCGACTCACCGAGTCCAGAACCCATCGTTTCCTGTTCTTTCGTCGCCACTGGCTTTAGTCGCACTGTTTCCGCCGTAATCTTCTTCGCCTGCAAGTCCTCAACCGTCACATCCAGCTTTCTTGCCACCATCTGTTCATAATGCTTTCGCTCCACCGGATCCTCTATATAAGAAATAATCTTCATTGCCATATCAGAATACTCCTTCTTTCCCGGCCCCGTCATTAGATTCAACTTACTCTCATATTTTTTAAAGATCCAATCCACCGCCGGCATTCTTTCCTCCACGCATTCTTGCCACAATTTTGGATCAATCTTAATTAACTCGTCTGGATCTTTTGCCTTTCCATAGCCTGAAATTACCGACAATGAAATTCCTATCTTTCCCGCCAGCATAATAGCTCGCTCTGCCGCTTTCACTCCAGCCTCATCTCCGTCATACGCCAATCGTATGTCAGTTGTTAATCTCGACAAAATCTTCAGGTGATTTTCCGTCATTGCTGTCCCTGAAGTCGCCACCGCTTCCTTTACTCCCGCCTGATGCGACGAAATCACGTCCATATTTCCTTCCACAATCACCACAAAATTATTTTTTCTAATTGCCTCTTTCGCCTGTGAAAGTCCAAAAATAAATCGCCCCTTATTAAAAAGTCTCGTCTCCGGCGTATTTAAATACTTTGGTTCTCCCTTCTCGATAATTCGACCCGTAAAACCGATCACTTCTCCGGTATTAGCATCCAAAAACGGAATCATCATCCTACCCTTAAAAAGGTCGCCATCGAATCGGTTTACCAGTCCCGCCTCTTTCGCCTCTTGTAAGGAGTATCCCTTTTTTTTCAAAAACTCCATCAAACTATTCTTTGAATTCGGCGCATAGCCAATTCGAAAATCCACAATCGTATTTCTATTTAACTTTCGACTATAAAATACATACTCACAAACCGACTTGTTCTTCGCTAGACAAACCTGAAAATACTTACACGCCAGCTCTATCACTTCCTTAGCTCGCATCTTAAGACGTGCATTCACTTCATCGCTTTTATCATATCTTTTTAGCTCAACCCCTGCCTGTGCAGCCAGTTTTTCCAAAGCCTCTCGGAAAGTAATCCCCTCCACCTCCATAATAAAACTAAAAATATCTCCGCCCTTATTTGCCGAAAAATCATGCCAAATCCCCTTCTCTGGCGACACCATAAAAGAAGGTGTCTTATCCACACCCCAAGGCGATCGCCCCTTCAGTGTTCTCCCAGCTCTCTTAAGCTCAATATACTGCGAAACTACATCCTCAATCGGCAACCTTGCACGAATTTCCTCCTTAGCTTCCTGCATTAAGACTTCATTCTCCAATTTATCGACTTCCTCATCAGGTCTTCCTCCACGTCTTTTTTAAATTATACCATCTCAAATCTGTTATGCTATAATAATCACATGGATAAAATGGCATACTTGCAACAAATTGCGAGCGACAATAAACACCATCATAAACCTTCTGGTTCAGGGTTTGACATTCTTTCATACCTTACACCCAGAAATATTCTTATCGCCGTTATTTCTATCTTCTTCCTCATCGGGGCATCTCTACTTTTTAATACCAAGAAAACCATCGATACTCGTGACCGCGATCTTCTTATTCGAAGCTATTTTATGGCAAAATATCTCAACGATGAAACAATTTCAAAATACGGCGATCTCTTGAAGTCTTCCGATCTTCGCGCTTATACCGCCTCTCTCAAAACAGTTCTTAGCGAGCTTATGCTCACCGAGTCCAAATCTCTTAACGAAGAGTTTGGTATCGAAGATGTTTCCGATCTTGAAGAAGATTCTATTAGTCAAGAAGAAAAGTCTAAAAATCAAACCTTAAATTCCACTCTTGAGACTGCCCACCTCTCCGCCCATCTCGATCGTGTCCTCGTTCGTGAATTCACCCTTCAACTCACCTATCTCATTAATTATCAAACTGAAGCCCACGAACGCACCACAAAGCCTAATGCCAAAACCGCTACAGATACAGAAATTAAAAATCTCACCAATCTCAAAAACAATTACGCCACCTTCAATACTAAAGCCGTCTAATCTGCTGTAGCAATATTTCGGTTTTCGTTTATAATTAACATTATGAAAAACCCTGATTTAAAAACCGATTTAAAGAAACTAAAGAAAAATATTACAAAAGTTAATCCCATCCTTAAAGAATTTCGTGATTTTATTAACCGCGGTAGCGTTCTTGATCTAGCTGTAGGTGTTATCGTTGGTGGCGCCTTCAATAAAATCATCAGCTCCTTAGTTAACGACCTTATTATGCCTGCCGTCGGCGTCGTCCTTGGTGGTATTGATTTTACTAGCCTAGAAATCACCATCCCTAATTTCTTTGGTGGAGCTGGCGCAGCCCACATTCGCTATGGTAACTTCATCCAAAACATCGTTGACTTCCTCATTGTTGCCTTCTGTGTATTTATCTTCATCAAATTAATTAATAAATTCTCAGCTAAGAAAGAAACCGAAGCTGAAGCTGAACCTACAACCGATGATAAAATTCTTGCTGTTCTCGAAGAAATTCGTGATCAACGGAAGAAATAACTAAAACCGAGTTTTAAAAATAGCCACTAGTTGGCTATTTTTCTTGTCTTAAATAATCTTTATGCTAAAATTAGTATATCTAATACTCTGCCAATCGAAATAATTAGGTTATATCAAAAATACAAAAAAGGATTCATATATGTCAAAAAATAGTAAATCAAAGGTGATACAAAATCCTCTGGGTTCAATTTATTTTACAATTTTCAGCATCCTTCCAGTTCTTATAACAACCGTATTATTATCATTTTTTGCTCTTTTCCCAAATAATAGAGTCTCTGCTACCCCCCCCGTTTCCCCAACTAATCCTAGCCTCTCCATCACCGTAGATACCGCTACCAACATCCATTTTAATGCCACCGATCTTAATAACTCTGCTTTTAAAAGCCAGGCCTTTGGCGTTAAAGTCACAACCGACTGCCGTACTGGTTACACCATTTCACTTTCTGACCAAGATGAAGATACTGACCTAAAAAGCGCCAACCCTCTAAATACGACTAACATTGCCTCGATCACTGCCGACACCGCAGCCACCAACTTCACCGCTGGCACTTGGGGCTACTCACTAGACAACACCACCTTCAAGCCCATCGCCAAAAAGTCCGCTCCTATCGCAGTTAAAACCACTAACGCTCCCACCCCAGCCACCGGCGAATCCACTAGCATCTTCCTAGGTGTCAAATCTGCTGCCACTCTCCCCACCGATACCTACAGCGACATTCTTGAAGTCTCTGTTGTTACTAACTATGTTCCAAATACTGCCACCTTCCTCGATGGTAACGCCTTTAGTACTCTGATCAACACTAATATCCTGGCCAACACCAATAACCTTCGTCTCTTCCAGAAATCTCCTACTCCCCCAGCCGCGGTCTTTGCCACCGCCAATGTTGCCTCCGCCGACTCCGAGTTACCAATTTATCTTTGGTACGACCCAGCACAAAACGCCATGCTCTGGTGGACCCTAGCTGAACACGTTTACGCCAATCCAGACTCCACCCACATGTTCTACTTCTCCCACCTCCATCAAAACCGTGGCCACCAAATCTACCTTGACCTGCGTGGCATCGATACCAGTCGAGTCACCAGTATGCATGGTATGTTCTTCCAAGACAGTACAAACCTCGACTACATTACTGGTATCGATCTCTCAGAATTTAACACCAGCAACGTCACCACTATGTATGGTATGTTTGACGGACCATCAAATATCTCCTCACTCAATCTTTCCACTTTCGATACCTCCAAGGTAACAGATATGAGTCATATGTTCCGCCATAAACAAAATATCTCTAGCTTAAATCTCTCAAACTTCGACACCAGTCGTGTCACTTCCATGGAAAGCATGTTCCGTCACATGTACGGCCTTACCAACTTCAGCCTACCAAGCTTTAATACATCTAACGTCACAGATATGGCATACATGTTTGAAGACGTCAAAAATCTTGTTTCCCTGGACCTTTCCAGCTTCAATACTGCCAACGTTCAAAACATGGAAGGGATGTTTGAGCACGATGCCGCCCTCCAAACCATCCGCGTATCCCATAACTTCATCACAAACTCCGTCACAAACTCCAACAACATGTTCGCCTATGCCTTCCAACTTGTTGGTCAAAACGGCACCGCCTACAACAACACTAATCCAAGTGATAAGACTTACGCTCGCGTCGACCAACCAGGCATACCAGGTTATTTCTGGCTCTAATAACAGATCTCTAATCAATAAAAATAGCCCTTCAGGAGCTATTTTTAATTCACTAATAAGTCAAAACTTAATTAAATTATTTATTCAATCTCTTTAGTTAAATTATAACTTAGTCTTACCATATCATATATTTCATCAAGTGGAATCTGTCCACTCATCACGATTTCAATCCCACCATTTCCAAAATAACGTGAAACCATCACCGACTCATACTGTTCCCTCAAAAGCTTCGATAAATTTCTATCGGTTCTTACCTCAACTGTCTTTTTACGATCTACTATAAAAGCCTTTTCGTTTGGAGCGAGAAAAATCTCCCCCTCCTTTTCGCCGTTCTTGGCAAACAAATCCTTCATCTTATATTCGCCAATTCCCCCAACCTCTTCGATCCGAAATTCCATTTATCCCTTCTTTATAAAACTTAAATAATATTTAATTTCCTCGATTGACCCCTCGATATCATCCAATGCTCGATGCGCCTCTCTCTTTGTAAATTTTTTATTCAATACGTTCTCAAAATAAATCTTCCACGCCGACACATCAAACATTCGATAATGCAGTCTTCGATCAAGCTCTGGCCACTCCTTCACGATAAATCTTTTATCTTGATGGATCGAATTCCCCGCCAAATAGACTTCCTTACCAAAATTCGCATCAATAAATTCAAGTAGCTCTTTCTCGACCTCAGAAGCATCTCGTCCTTCTTTATTCTGACTTACCAGCGCCTCATAGCTTTCTTTATTTCTTTCCCAGAACTCTCCCACCATTCGCTCTTTCATTAGTTGCTCCGGCACCTTCACCACAGCGGTCATCTGATTAATTACATTAAACTGCCAATCGGTTGCAATTACTGCCACTTCAAGTATTCGGTCTTTCTCTGGATCTAAGCCTGTCATTTCGAGATCCATCCACAATAGCTTTGCCTTCTTCATTTCTACATCTTTTCCGGAACTTCAATTCCTAATATATTTAAACCATGCGTTAATACTTTTAAGTAAGCCAGCACAATCGCACCACGTTCTACCTCATACTCGCTCCCCACCACCTGTACATTTTCATAAAAACGACTAAATTCCTGCGCAACTTCATATAAGTACGTACATAGTTTACTTGGAGCTAGTTCACTTACTGCCTCCCCCATTACTACCCTGTATTGCATAATTTTTTTGATCAAATTCTTTTCAACACTCTCGAGAATCCATTCTTTTTGTTCAACTTTTTTGTTCACTTTCTCAACTTGAGATTCCAATATCTTTCCCAATACCTTCTGCGCACGCACTGCCGAATATTGTAAGTATGGGCCCGAATTACCAGTCATCGATACCGACTCTTTTACATCGAAAATAATATCTCCCCCAACCTTATATTTTAAGAAAGCATAGCGTATTGCTCCCAGCAAAATTTTCTCATCTACAGAAGCTCTATTTTCTTCCCCCTTGCTACGACTCACTTCCTCTTGTACTTTTGTGAGTTCCTCTCGAATCAATTCGATTACATCAACCGCTTTCAAGAAGTTACCTTTTCTCGAAGACATCTTCTCCCTACCAGGTAATTTAACCTGACCATGAGTTAAGTGTAGCGTCCTCTCTGGTAGTTCTGGAGCATACTGTTCGACGGACTTTAACACTACCTTCATATAATCAATAATGTCATTTCCAGTAATGATAATTGACTTATCAAAATGGTAGTCGTCCCATTTCGTAAAGATCAAACCAATATCTTTTGCTTCATAGGTTGGCAAACCATTCTTATTAATAAAAACCCTAGTATGTAAACCATACTTTTCACCCTTAAAGACAACTGCACCGTCAGATTCTTCATAAACACCGGCCTTCAATTCTTTAGTTACCATTTCAAGGCCCTTACCAGCAACAGTAGATTCTGGATAATAACGGTCAAATTTCACACCGATCCTAGCATAAAAATCTTCAAAATACTGGTAGCTAGCTTTTCTTCCCCAGAAGTAAATTTTAGCTAACTCCAATTCTTCCTCGATCTCAGCATTCCCCCCATTCTCGAGCAACTCCTCGAGCTCAGCAATCACCGACTCCCCCGCATCCGCGATTTTATAAATCAACTTATTAATTTCAATAATTTTTTTCTTCGCCTCTTCATCTTCCTCGTAAGCTGTCGACCCTTCCACATAGGTTCTTGATAAAAGTTCTGCTTTTTCAGTCGTCGTCATTACTTCCGAGATTTCATCTCGATGTTTAAGTAGCGCATACATGTTCTTTGCTACATGAAGCCCCACATCACCACCAAAGTTAGCACGCACTACATTTCCCCCAGCAAATTCCACGATTCGGGAAATCGCATCACCCACCATCGAGGTATACAAATGCCCCACATGAAGGATTTTAAAAGGATTTGGATCAGAGAATTCACATATCACCGTCTTATTCAAATATTCATCTCGTGATATATTTTTTAAGAAGTCTTTCTGGTATTTTTCAATTTCAGCCACATAAAACCCGTCACTAAGTTTAATATTGATAAACCCAGGTCTTGCAATTTCAATATTTGAAATTACATTTTCAGAAGCCTCATCGAGTTCTAGGGTTTTTTCACGAATCTCCTCAGCCACCTCAAACGGATTCCTCTTTAAACTCTTCACCAAACCCATTGCCACATTTGATGCAAAATCCGCACCCGTTTCCTTCGGAGCCTCAACTAAATTTATTTCAGCCTTAACATCGTACAGCGCTAAGATCGCCGCCCCTAATAACTCTCTGATTTTTTCCATACCTATATTTTAACACACAAAAACTTACCCCTAGAAATTTACCAGATTAAGCAATCAACTATGTTTAGTTTGACGCCAACGTGTCCATGAATGATTGAAATAGTGGGTGCACATTCAGTGGTCGGGATTTTAGTTCAGGATGAGCCTGTGTGGCCTGGAAGAATTTACAATCTGGAGCCTCCACAAATTCCACCAATTTACCATTAGGAGATGTTCCGGACACTTTAATTCCACCTTCTTCAATCTCCTTCAAGAATTTCTGATTCACTTCAAAACGATGACGATGTCTCTCCACAATTTCCTCTGCCCCATAAATCTCCGCAGTCTTGCTTCCCTGTACTAACTTCGCCTTGTAGTCCCCGAGCCTCATTGTACCTCCAGTCGATTCTTTCCCCTTCTGGTCATCCATAATGTAAATTACATTAGTTTTAGTTTCTGGCTCAAATTCTTCAGAAGTCGCACCCCTTAGTCCTGCCCGCCTTGCAGCCGCAATACATGCCACCTGCATTCCTAAACAGAGTCCAAGATAAGGCTTATCATGCGCTAAAGCAAACTCCGCGGCCTAAATTTTTCCTTCAACACCACGCACCCCAAAACCTCCAGGCACTACCAAGCCATCAACTGCTGCAAAATCTTTATCTTCCGCCTTTTCGGCATTGATCCACTTAATCTCAAGATTTACCCCGCTCCAAGCTGCCGCCGCCTTCAATGCTTCAGTAACACAAATATAAGTATCTTCATTCCCCACATACTTAGCTACAAGTCCCACTTTCACGGTCTTCTCATACTTTTCAGCTCTTCGCTTCGAAAATTCCAACCATTTTGTCATATCAGGCTCGGTATCGTCCCCTACAAAATCATTCAAAATCTCAAGTACACCCGATTTTAAAACATTGAATGGTACATCATATACCGAGTCAATATCTGGTAAATTCAAAACTGCCGTATCTGAAATCCCTGAAAAACGCGCAATCTTCTCGCAAATCTCTCTTGGTGCCGGTTTTTCCGTACGACAAACCACCACATCTGGAATAATTCCAAAACCTCTTAGATCTTTCAAAGCATTCTGCGCCGGCTTTGTTTTTAATTCCTTCGAAGTATTAATCCAAGGCACATAAACTACATCTACATACAAGCAGTTTCGGCGGCCAACTTTATTTGCAAACAACCTAATTGCCTCAATAAATGACAGCCCTTCGTAATCACCCACCGTACCACCAACTTCCACAATATGAATATCCGAATCAAGCGAAGCCTTCATAATCTTCTCTTGCACCAAATTTGTAAAGTGTGGTACTAGTTGTACTGTTTTTCCGTGAAAACCACCCGCTCGCTCTTTTTCGATTAACTCCTTAAAAATAGAGCCTGATAAGGTAATTGAATAACGATTAGTTTCAAAATCCAAAAATCGTTCATAGTGCCCAAGGTCAAGATCCGTCTCCACCCCATCATGTGTTACATAACATTCACCATGTTCCACTGGATTCAAAAGCCCCGCATCCACGTTAAGATATGGATCACACTTTTGCATCGTCACCTTATAACCTTTAGCCTTTAAAATAGCCCCCATCGAAGCGGCCGTAATTCCCTTGCCCACACCAGATAACACGCCACCCGTCACAAAAATATATTTGCACGGCTTACCACTATTTTTTCTTGTCTCCTCTTTTTTTGTTTCCATATTTTTATTTACCATGGGACACCTCTCCTTTCGCCCACGCCTTAACTTTTTTTAAAACAAGATTCACCTCTGAATCAATA
>CAUQIL010000018.1:0-10490 GCA_963518195.1 uncultured Candidatus Saccharibacteria bacterium
GCAAAAAGGTCAACCGCCTTTTTCGTCCAAGCGCCAATTGTTGCATAAGGATTATTATCTTCCTCCGCCCCGCGCATTAATTTTACCGCCCTCTTTCCGTCGGTCAATGCAATATCAAAGACTCGAAAAACCAAAAAAGTATCCACTTGTTCTGGTAGTTTAAAACTCTCTATCTTAATCTTCTGGGGCTCGGCCTTAGCCATCTCCGCCAGCTCCTTATAAGTCGCACTGCGTTTGTCGAGTTTTTGCTCTAGAATCGCTACTTGGTGTTCAGTTTGTAGAAACTTCGGAAGTTCTAAAAATAGCTCTTTTTTCAAACTCAAATCTTTAATCAAAATATGACGACTCTCCATAAAAAGAGTTGTGCCTTGAAAAATTGAAACTAGCTCCTGTTTTTCTAGGTTGTCGGCATCAATTACCTCAATATCTGTTCCTAAATAATCGCGCGCTGCTTGTTCTGCTTTTTTGCGATCATCGCCATCAATTAAATAAATCATCTAAAACTTTTTCTGGCAGTTTGGGCAAATATGTGTGCCACGACCCGCCACTTTTAATTTAATAATTTCTGTTCCGCAACGATTGCAAGGTTCGCCCTCCCGACGAAATACCTGTGCAAATTTTTCCAAATAATTGCCCTTCGTTCCGTCCGCTTTGACATAGGTTGCCATTGTGCTTCCCCCAGAATCGATCGAGCGCTGCATTACCACACCAGCCGCTTCTAGTAGCTCGGCAATTTCTGTATCACTGAGACTCGAGGTGAGTCTTTCGGGGTGTATCTTCGTCATATATAACGCCTCATCAGCATAGATATTTCCAAGTCCTGCCACCACACTTTGGTCTAAAATCGTCGGTTTAATTTCGGCATTCTTATGGCGCATCAGATTCTTCTTGAATTCTTCCACGTTCATCACCCATGGTTCTTTGGCGAGTTTCTTAATAAAACTATCCGCTTCAACCTCACTGGTCTCAATTACTTTACAGAACCCAAACTTTCTCTGATCGTTAAAATATAATGTTCCTGCAAGATTGTCTTGCTCACCAATCTCGAAATAGGCCCTAGTTTGCTTATTGGGCAGTTCGCTATAAAAACTTTCGCTTGGATGTCCTCCTGCAAAACTCTTTTCGGTATAAAGTGAGGTCTTGAAGTCGCCTGCTTCAATCATCTCGAGATAGTCTTTTCCTGATTCCTCTCCGCTGGCACGAAAAATCAGCTGTCCAGTCATGCGTAGATGTATCATCATCGACACTCCATTTTCAAAATCGATTATTAGTGCCTTCCCAAAACGCCGTATATTTATTATTTTTTGTGTAAGAATCAGTTCTTTTGGTCCAATAAAAGATTTGTCGCATAGAACCTTAACGCTAGTAACTTTTTTATTCAAAATAAAATTATTCAACCCCCGTCTGATTGTCTCAACTTCTGGTAATTCTGGCATACCTTTATTTTATCCTAAATTTAGTAATGCCTCCACAAAACATCAATTTTTATGTCATGGTTTCCTAGTATCGTGGTTAAAACTACGTCATAAACTCTTCTTTTTGCTCAAAAATAATCTAGTTGAAATTCTTATGCTTGACTATATATATAAAACATTGTAGAATCACGGCAACTACGGGGAATAGGCCCCGAGGGTTCTTTGAAAAGGAGGGAAAAAGACTATGAAGAAGAATCTAGTAGTTATGGCAGCAATGGCTCTTTCAATGGGCATGGTCCTTACATCACCGGCATATGCAGGTGTAGTAAAAAAGAATGCTACAGGTGCCGCAGCAAAGGCAGTAGAAGAGCAGATTAAGACAGACGAGAAGAAAGAGAACGAAACACAGCAAGTTTCTTCTGAAACTTCTTCTCAAGGAAAAGGAGATCAGACCGAGCAGGCGCATGCTGGCTTAAAGGATCAGACTCCGACAGATCAGGCAGCCCAGCCTCAAAAGGAGATCGGCAGGGACAACCCTATGACCGTTTTCCCAAGAGCTGATTATCTGGGCCCTGATGGCGTAGCGAAAGATCCAAGCTACGTTACCAGTAACTTTGAGTATGAGGTTAATAAAACCATCTATCAATGTGTACGATCCACTTCTGACGCACGCTGGTTGAAGATGAGGAATGAGCCTTTTGTTTATCCGGAGATCAATCCAGATACCGGTTATCCACTATGGTCGACCAAGCCATTTTGGAGAACAGATGGCAGCTTTGATGTCTACGGGTATCTAAAACAGTTTCCGGCAAGAAAGAGTGGACATATAACAAGGTTGTATATATACTCAGACTCCAGGGATAATATAGTAACCGGAACATTATTGACTACCAATGATTACTATGCTGAACATCCCCCATACATTGTTAGAGATGCGGATGAATTCTTTCTCTGGGTGCCTTTTACTACCGACGATACTATGACTAGTACGGACGGTAGATATTTAATGGACCGTAGAGTGATATTTTCTGCAAAGGACTTTCATGCGGATAAAGGGTATAACTATTGGAAAGGTTTTATTGATATAAACCAGATCAATAATGCACCAACTGTTAAGATAACTGGTGCCGATAATAGTTACATGTATTTGATTCAGGTAGATATGTTAGAAAAAACCATGCGTAACTACTTAAATAATCCGCATGTAAGAGATAAGGAAATCAAAGAGTTCGACGGTACTTATAACTATACTGGACTGATGTATATCTCAGATTATCAATAATAACATAGTCACTCTTGCGCCTAGTTATCTAGGCGCTTTTAAATTGACCAATTCCGCTTTAGGCTATATACTAAAATAAATAACCCATAAAGAGGCATTTTTAAGGTATGTATTTCAATCTTTTCAAGAAGCACTATAAAATTTTTTCTTCTCTCTTTCTTTGTCTCTTATTTTCCCCTTTTTTCTTCTTTACTTCATCAGCCTTCGCAGAGGGTGGTGCTTCAGGTGGTACAGCTGCTCCAATTTCTGGCTGTGGCAGTAGTCCCAAAGATATCTGTTATAGTAGCTGGAATACTGGTGGAGAGGATAACAGTCAAGGTGGCGGCGGTGAATGGGTCTATGCTACTATTCAGGAAGTGATTGCAGCGAATCCAGGTATTGATCCTGACGCTATTACTTATTCAGCAATTCGAAATACCATTAGGATGATTAGCAGAAGAAGTGCAGGGGCATTAAATTACGCTGGTGATTCTCAGATAGTCCGCGGATGTGGTAAGACTGAAGGGGTATATGTATTTGTATCTCATAGATATTACAATAATGCTCCGATCTTTACGCCGCTTAATGAAGCTTATGGGCCTAATAAGTTTGCTTATTTTCAATATCCTGACTACCCCAACAAAACTGCAACTGCGCGAAATGGATTAAGCCCTAATGAGAAATACGTTAATCGCGCCGGTAAATTCCATAAGAGCTATGAGGAAGCTAAGGATGCGTACGATTTATATTTAAAACGCACTCAGCGTACTGAACCTAAATGGGATGACGGTGAATTCTCCTGGTTCTGCTCTTATGGTGGTGATGAAAAAAAGTGTGACCCCAATGATCCAAACTGTGACCAAAATAAAAAACCGAACTGTGACCCAAACACCGATCCTACCTGTGATGGATCAAGTAATAAAAGAAAAGACTGTTCTCTCGATGACCCAACATGTAAACCAACCGATACTGATATCTGTAACGCCCTAATTCCAGGTGTAGTTGGTTCCGTCTATAAGGGTAATACCGCCGCACTTTCTCAAGTGGTGAACCTGTCTTATACAGGTACAGAATCGTTTAAAAAATGGCAATCACTTGTTCTCGCCCGTCCAGGTGACTCGATTCGTTTCCGTCATGCACTCTGTTATCCAGCTCAGGGTGTGGCTGCAGGCTTAGATAAATCGGATAAGACACTGACTGCTACTGCAGGCTCCCCAGGCCTGCCAAACCATTTTAATTTATATGCTTCTCGTAACGATGATGGGGATAACCGCTATCTGTTCAAAGATTCTGCTCTAGCCGATGGAAATACTAGAAGCGTTCATACTCAAAGTAAAAAAGCAATCCAAGGTGCAGGTATAATCTCTGCCGACTACGGTTTTTATACAGAATCTCCTTCCTCTCCCAACCCTCCATATTCTTGCGACAGCCCAATCTTTATCCAGAATAATAATCGTGCAATCACCAATGGCTTCCAGATCCCAGGTTTTGCCTCAGGTATCTCAAATTGTAACTCCGCTGCTCAGACTGGTAGTAACACCGAGGTAGGAAATAAAATTTCCCAAGGTATTTTCTATAATGATGTCAAATCTTGGGTTAGCTCCGTAACGAAAGTTAGTGGTGAATGTAGCTGTGGTGTTAATTCTGCTAAAAGTGAACAGCAGACAGATAAGCCTTATGAGAAAGCTGGTATTTTTGAGAGTAGAAATTCAAATGGTTCCATAGCTAATGAAGATGTTGTAGGTATTAGCGAAGTTAAAGACGAGGCCCTAAATGGGCATCCCGGAAACCATGCTATTGTTTATCCAAATGGTGGCCCAAGACTTAAGGGTACTTCATGGGGAAGTTATAAATATACATGTGAAGGCGATGGTTCTTGTGAAGAGGGAAGCAGAACTAGATATAAAACCAGTAGTCCTCGTTCTGTCCATTATCCAGTCTCCTCAAAAGACTATGGCGAACGTTCAACAAAGGCTAGTGTTGTTACCCCATACAACTTCAACACCTATGTAACAAGTTCTATTGATTCAGACGACGTAGTCTTCAGCGGTGAACGAGTAAATATTAGTGGCTCCTACCACATTCTTTCTCGCTCAAATACCATGGTTGCTAAAAATCCTTACGCTACTCATACTTCCGACAAAGAAACCTTCCGTATTTATGAATTATTAATTCCGCCTCATACTAGCCTTCATACACTTTCTGGTAGCGATCGTTCCGATCAAGATGTTTGTCGTTATTATGGTTCTGATAATTGTCACCTAGTCAAAGCGGTTAAGGGTGTAATGAATCCGGAAGGTAATTACAATGGTAGTGATCAAGATTCAGATATTTTCTCTCGTACTGTTCCAGATAATGGTGAATATGTGGGTTATAAATACTGCACAGCCACCTCCATTTGGCCGGCTTCCTCACACAACACTACAACCAATACCATTGATAACAATATCTCAGGTCCGGCTATTTCAGGCGGTGATGAGACTAAATTTAATGTTTCTGATCTTTCTTGTGTGACAATCGCTAAAAAACCAAACTTCCAAGTTTGGGGTGGCGGTATGTTTACCAATGGTCAGATCGAGGCTGCCGTCAGTCGCAAAACTCCTGGGCAAAGCTTCTCATCTTACCCAAGTGCTGCTGAGAAAGTCTTTGGTTCTTGGGACGAATATCACGTAGTTGCTGGTGGCCGTGTCTATGGTTTTGGTTCCGGTGCTTCTTTGGGCTATGAAAAAGGCTATAATTATAACCTACCAACCGGCGGCTCTAACCCATCAAACAATATCTACAACCTTACTATTGCAAACCGAAAAAATATTGGAGAGTCTGGAGTTTATGGATTACCTTCCGGCCTACTGTCTCGCCTAAAAGCGAGGTATCGCGATAACATTGCAAAAAATAGTAGTCTAAAAATCACCACGCACGATACAGGCCTACAAAACACCTATATTCGAGGTGACGTTAATCTATCGCAGATCCAACTGCCAGATCATAATCCTAAGGCAACAGATACTCTTTTCCGTACATACGATACACTGTATAAGACTATCACTACTGCCGATAAACAAAATAATACTCTGGTACTCTATGTTGATGGTACTCTAACAATTGATCAGAATCTCTGTTATTCGGCCTTTGGTGGTAATAATTGTCAATACGAAACCTCCACCAAACAGGCTGCCTACACCGACGTCTCCACCGAATCAATCACTAAGCTTCCACAAATCCTCATTTTCGCAAAGAACATTAATGTCTTAAGTAAGGTTAATCGTATAGATGCCTGGTTGATTTTGGACGAAGATAACGCTTCTAACAACCTTAATACCTGTAGTGATGTTAATGAGCCATCTGCCGAGCAATGTTCTGAAACCATCATCTTTAATGGACCAGTTTTTGCCAAGAGTCTTACTCTAAAGCGCACTGGTGGTGCAAACCACGGCGGTGGATTAATGGCTGGTATTCCTGCCGACCAGCGTGTTCTTGGTACTAGATATGACAAACATGAAGGTGGATATTATGCCATTTCCAGCGATGGCTCCGTTGCTCCAGCCGAGATCTTTAACCTCCGCTCTGACGCCTATTATTGGGGTGTCGGGCAGGCTCAGCGTTCTGGCATTGCGGAGGTTGTCTATCAAAGGGAACTGGCCCCACGCTACTAAAAGTCAGGCCACTCCCCCTATTATCCGCCCCGTTCTGTCTTCTCTTTGCTTGTCAAAATATAATTCTTATGTTAAATTTAAATAAATTAGGTCAACACAAACAATGGATGTAAGCGCGCAAAACAATACGAAAAATGCTACCAGTAATCAATCTGGTCCTTCTTCAAGCACTAAAGCTCCGCGACCAGATTCTTTAGGTTTTGGCATCGATCCACAGCAAATACCTGAAAAAGTTGCTGAAAAAATCCAGCGTGGCGCAAATATTCTCATTGCTCTCTCTAAGGACCCCAATCTCGACGAGATGTCTGCTGCTATTGCTCTCGCCATTGTTTTAGATCAGCAGAAGAAGCATGTTACAGCTATTTATTCTGGTAAAACCCCAAATGCCCTTGAATTTCTAAAGCCCGAAGAAACTTTCGAAAAAGACACCAGTAGCTTACAAGACTTCATTATTGCGTTGAATAAATCCAAAGCCGACCATCTCACCTATAAACTTGATGGCGACTATGTGAAAATCTATATCACGCCGTACAAGGGGCAAGTTAAAAAGGAAGATCTCGAATATTCTTATGGTGACTACAATGTTGACCTTGTGATTGTCTTTAATGTTAATGCTGGCACCGAAATCGATTCCGCGCTTTCAGAATATGGTCGCATCATGCATGACGCCAGCGCAATTAATATTACTTCGGGCCTACCAGGTCGTTTTGCTGATCTTGAGTGGAGTGATCCTGAAAAATCTTCCGTCTGTGAAATGGTTTATGATCTCCTTAAAGAACTTGAAATTACCGAGCTTTCTCAAGAGGTCGCAACTGCTCTACTAACAGGCATTCTCTCTGCCACAGAACGCTTTTCCAATAATCGTACTAAGCCAACCACTATGGCTGTCGCCTCAAAATTAATGGAGGCTGGTGCCGATCAACAGTTAATCTCTGCTAATATTCTTAAGCCAGAGACTCCAGCCACTCCAGAGAACTTAGCTACGTCGGATGCTTCTGCTACTCCAGAGGCTCCAGTCTCTTCAGACGTCCCTACTATTCCAGAGGCTCCCACCTCTTCAGTCATTCCTATTGCTTCAGAGATTCCAACCTCTTCAGATACTCCAACTACCACAGGTACTCCAGTTTCTTCAGATATTCCAACTACCGCAGGCGCTCCAGCTACGGTAGATACTCCAACTGTTTCTGATTCTAATAATCCTGATACTGGGCTCAAGGAACTTGAAGAGCTCGTTAGTCAAAACCTCGCTCAAACCACTAATCTTCAGAATAACCAAGAAGTATCCTCTGAGACTTCTCAGCTGCCAAATCTTCCAAGCGAAGGGCCAAGTCTCTCTACTGCCCCTCTTACTACCAGTAATGTAATGGATGAATTGGCTCGTATGACTGCATCCATGACCAGCACAGATCAGGAAACTAATAATCTTGCTGGTACTCCTAATTTACAGACTCAGACAACTCCGCAGGCTCAAGCCACCCCAGAAATTCAAGTCGCCTCACAAACTCAGGTCGCCTCACAAGCTCAACCTACTCCAGAAATCCAAGTTGCCCCACAAGCTCAGCCTGCTCCAGAGATTCAGGCTACTCCTCAGGTCCAGCCGTTTTCTCAAGTTCAGACAGAAGTCCAGCCACAAACCTATGACAACCCGCAGGTTTCTATGCAGTTCCAACCACAAGCTCAACCTCAGGTACAAATGCAGCCTCAGTCACAAGCCCAGTTTGAGACGCAGGTCCAATCTCAACCACAGCCTCAACCTCAGCTACCACCTCAACCATTTCCTCAGTTCCAACCTCAGCAATACGCTCAGCCGCTTCCTTCAGAACAACCAGTTTCGGCTCCTTCGATGCAATCTCAACTTCCTCCAGTTAACCCATTACCCTTCCAGTCCAGTCCAGATATTGTAGGTCATACCATTTCTGATCCCGTTATAGAATCCGGGGAAGATATGAGTCGACTCATGGATGAAGTTCTCGCTGAGCCATCACCCATCCAAAACCCAGTTGGCTACCAAAGTCTTATTAACCAAGGCGACTACATTAATCAGTCGCTGTCACAACAACCAGCACCAAATCCTCAACCAACTCCAACCCACCCTCTATCTGTTGGTCAGCAGCCAATTGTAAACTATATTCCTGGTCAAAATATCGCCACTTTGTCGGCTCCAGCCATGCCTACTATGCCACAGAATACCAACTACCCTAACCCTGAATATACAAACACTATCCCAGAATATTCAACTCCAGCCATTCCGACGATGCCGACTGCGTCAATTCCAGAACCACAGCCAGTTCCAAATCTACAACCAGCTCCGGGACCGCAGTCAGTCCCAAATCTACAACCAACTCCAGAACCGCAGCCAGCCCCAACTACCCCTGCCGACCCAATGGCAGATTTTATCCAAGCCACCCCACCGGCCACTAGTACTCCTATTCCAGATTTTCTACAGCCTGAAGCTTTCTTACCTCCAGCCCCAGCACCAGTGGTGCCAGCTCAGCCTGCCCCAATCCAGAGTAGTTACTCTATGCAACAGACTGTTCCTAATATGCCATTGCCGCCGGTTACTCCTAATGGCCTACCAACTCCCCCAATTATTGAGCCTACTCCAGAGGTCACTCCAACTCCTCAAATTCCTCAAGCCCCAACAATTCAGTCCGCCCCAGCCCCAACTCCTCAGACCTCACCGGCCCCTCAAGCGCCCATCGCTCCAGTCGATCCTTCTGCCTTTCGTATTCCAGGCACCTATTAAATTTTGACAGACTTATTGTTTTTCACTATTATCATTAGTAATGAATACTCAAGATAGCCAACAAATACAGGATATTATCCTTATAGATAAGCCAGCTGGACTTAGTTCTTTTGGTGTAGTCGCAAGAGTTCGTCGTCGTCTCTCGATGGAGGCAGGGAAGAAGGTGAAAGTTGGACATACGGGCACTCTTGACCCCTTTGCTACCGGTCTATTAATCCTTCTAGCAAATAAGGCCACCAAACTCTCAAACCAGTTTCTCAAGCTTGATAAATGGTATGAGGCAACTATCTGTCTTGGTAAAACTAGTACCACAGGCGATCCAGAAGGGGAAATTATTGAACAAAACACAGAAAAGGTACCCACACTTGAAGAAGTCAAAGCTGTCGTTAATCAGTTCGTTGGACAAATCACTCAAACCGTGCCAGCTTTTTCCGCTGTTAAAATTAACGGCCAACGCGCTTATCAATTAGCGCGCCGTGGTGAAGCCGTCTCCATGCCCACTCGCCAAATTGAAATTTATACTATCGAAATTCTTAGTTATAATTATCCTGAACTCGTCATCAGAACCCATGTTTCGAGCGGTACTTACATTAGAACCCTTGGTGAAGATATTGGTAAGACTCTCGGTGTTGGCGCCTATCTCACAGCTCTTCGTCGTACTCAGGTTGGCGATTATCAGATAGAAAATGCTGTCAAGTTGTCCGATTTTATGGGTGAAAACAATAATTAATGAAAGGAAAATATGGATGATTTTATCCTGATTGCTATCAAGCTACTAATCGGCTTCTTGGCTCTCATCTTTGTTATCAACGTTACAGGCAAAGGGAATCTTGCTCCGTCCTCGGCCAGTGATCAGGTCCAAAACTACGTACTTGGTGGTATCATTGGTGGTGTAATTTACAATAAGCAAATTGCAATCTTGGAATATATTAGCATTTTATTTATCTGGTGTATCCTGGTTCTTTCTCTTAAATTTATTAAAACCCACAATGTCAAAGTAAAACAGATTCTTGATGGTAAAGCTCTGATCATTATTGATCACGGTAAAATTAATATTGAAAACTGCAAGAAGGCTGGACTCAGTGCCCACGATGTTGCTTTTAAGCTTCGCACTAATAATATTTACTCTTCTAAGAAAGTTAAACGCGCTGTTGTAGAGCAAAATGGTCAGCTCATTGTTGTCCATGCCGGTGAAGAGAATCCTAAATTCCCACTTATTACCGACGGTCAATTACATCATGATATCCTTGAAGTGATTAGTAAGGATGAACAATGGCTTAACCAAGAACTTAAAAAGCAAAAAATTGCTTCCATAAGTGAAGTTTTTCTTGGTGAATATATCGATGGGGAATTAGAAATTACTACATATTAACCTTGTTAGCCAGATTTTGACAGAAAAGTCATCTGTTTACCCT
>CAUQIL010000019.1:0-10111 GCA_963518195.1 uncultured Candidatus Saccharibacteria bacterium
ATCAGCTCTGAAACTATTAAAAACCCAGTCGATCGCATTACTGCAGTTGGTATGAAAAAATCAGTTCCTCCCGAATGGGAAGCCTGTGCCTCCTACGCACGTGCCGCTGGTGTTTCCGAAGCGGATCTTCATGTTGCTCTCACTTTAATCTATCGTGAATCAGGTTGTCGATTTGACGCTACGAATGCTGGCAGTGGTGCTTATGGTATTCCACAAGCACTTCCGGGCTCCAAAATGGCAAGTGCTGGTGCAGATTGGCAAACCAACCCAGTCACTCAAATTCGCTGGATGATCGGCTATGTCACTGGGCGCTATGGCGGTTGGAGCCAGGCTTGGAGCTTCTGGCAATCACGCCACTGGTACTAGGAGGAACTGATGTTACAGAATAAAAAACACCTTGGACAAAACTGGCTCAAAAATCGTCCAGTTCTTGAAGAAATCGCTGAAAGTGCAGTGATAGATACTGATGATCCGGAAACTCCTCAGCCCCTCTGTCTTGAAATTGGTCCAGGCCTCGGTACTCTCACTAGCTCTCTGCTGCGTCGCTTTCCAAAAGTTCTTGCTGTCGAATATGATGAAAAACTTGCCACCAACCTCCCAAATTCTTTTCCTGGTAAAAATCTCCAGGTTGTACATCAAGATTTTCTTCAATTTGATCTCAATCAAATCAAAGAGCCCTATGTTGCGGTTGGCAACATTCCTTATTACATCACCAGCCCAATTATTCAGAAATTAATTTCCGCCTCCAATCCACCAGAGAAAATTGTTTTGCTTATGCAAAAAGAGGTTGCAGATCGCCTGCTTTTTGACGTTGGCAAATATACCTATCTTACATTAGTCGTCCTCAACTTTGCCGATATTTTGCCAGGAATCTTTGTGGACCGTAGCCTCTTTACGCCACCACCCAAAGTTGATTCAGCTTCTGTTATTTTAGTTCCACGCCCAGCTCCAATTGTGGGTATCGAGGTTTTACGCTTTATTAAGCAGTGTTTTATGAATCCACGTAAAAAACTAATCACTTGTCTCCCATATATTACCCAAAAATCGCGTGAAGAAATTAAAGAGCTCTATCAAGCCCTTGGCCTAGAAGAGAATTATCGTCCTGCCGATCTCACTCTTTCTGATTGGCAAAAAGTTTACGATTTTGCTCAAAAAATCTAGTCCAAGTTGTTGAGATAGGCTAATTATGCTAAGATAAACATAAGCGTTTATCTAATATTTTATCTAATCAAAGGAACAAAATGGATCCAATCCCTCATCCTCAAACTCAAAATGATGATCATACATTAAGTAAGAATCCTCTACCAACCAATAACCAGCCCACAAATCCTTCTTCGGTAGTAAATAATACTGCCGCCCCCTCTTCCACCTCTTCCGCTCCATCTTCACCAGTTTCTGTGGCCTCCCCTTCTCCAGCTTCGCCAGTTTCTGCGGCCTCCCCTTCTCCTACTCCAGCTCCTACCGCCTCGCCAGAACTAGATAGTCTAATGACTGAACTAAGTAATTATCAACCTACTACGGATGATTTGCAGCCATCTACTGGGTCAAGTACATCTATGGAGTCTGTCTCAAATACTTCACCTTCCTCGCTTGCCCCAACTGATCCCACACTTTCTGTATCTTCTTTCTCTGCTGCTCCTAGCGCATCTAATTCAGGTCTTACCTCTGATCCGGGCCTTATGTTTGATCCAGTTCAAAGCCAACAGGACGATTCAGCTCTAGACTCCACTCCATTTGCGGCTTCTGCTTCGACGCAGTCCAGCGCCGACATGATGGTCGGCGGTGAGCAAGCTTCTCAGGCAGCACAAACCGAAGCTAAAGAAGATGATGATCAAGAGGATCAGGAAGAACAGCCTCTTGTGGCGGCCGCTCCGGCTCCTGGTTCTATTGGCAGTGCCGTCTCTTATGCTGATTTTGAAAAGAAACAAGCTGAAGAAGCTGCCAAGCAGGCCAAGAATCAAAATAAACCAAAGATTAAATTGACTCGCACCACGATTTTGATTATTGCTGCTATTATTCTCTTTGTCATTGCTGGGATTATCTTTGCGCTGATGTTCTTGAGTGAACCACAGAAGAAACCTACCCAAGCTGCTGGTAAGAATCAGGTCGAGAAGGCTTCTACAAAAATGCTGACCTGTGTTCGTCCGTTAAGTACCAATGAATCCTCTGAAGTCGGTGCCGCTTATGGTAACTTTGAAAGGCAGTTTACCTTTGAAAACGATAATCTTAGTGGTATTTCTGAGCATTATATTTATCAATACAATAGTGAAAATGAGGCCGTTACTGCAAAGACCACTCTTGATGCTGGTATTAAATCTGATGACAATATTAAGGTTACAACTGAAATCAATCTCAATCAATTAAAGAAAAAAACAGCTATTTCGGGAAATAATGTAGATAACTACCTTAAGTCCTTATCTGAATTTAGTTCCATCACGAGTCATGACCTAAACTCCCTCATGCTAGCCGAGAACCAAACCGGACTTTCTTGCTCCACAGTTGAGTAGTCTCTAAAATCAGTGAAATAAACTGGGAGGCCCTGAATGCGACCTCTCAGTTTTTCTATACGTTTTTTGTAGTATAATTAATAAGAAAATAATTTTAAAAAATATCAAAGGATCTCATGTCTCAAGAAATTTATATTACGACGGCAATCCCGTATGTTAACGGCGCTCCTCATGTTGGGCATGCTGAGGATTATCTACTTGCTGATATCTATGCTCGCTATCAAACCATGCAGGGTAAAAATGTGCGCTTTCAGGCTGGGACTGACGAACATGGTAATAAAATTGAGAAAAAGGCTGGGGAGCAGCAGATAGATATTAAGGAATATGTTGATCAAAACTCTGCCAAATTTCAGAATTTTCTTCAGAAATTCGATATAAAATATACCGACTTTATCCGTACCACCGACCCATCCCATATTGAGCGCGTGCAGAAAATTTGGCAACGCCTAGAAAAGCATGTTTATTCTTCCAGTTATGATGGCTGGTATTGTGAGGGCTGTGAACGTTTTGTCACTCAAAAAGAGTATGAAGATAATCAGGGTGCTTGCCCGGATCATCAAGCTCCTTATCAACATCTTACAGAATCTAATTATTACTTCCGAGTCTCTGACTTTAAGGATGAAATTAAAGCCGCTATCGAGAATGGCAAGATACAAATCCTCCCAGAATTTCGTAAGAATGAAATTCTTAGGTTACTTGAGGATGCTCCTGACGTATCAATTTCTCGCCCGGTCGCCCATCTCAAATGGGGCATTCCAGTTCCAGGCGACGAATCTCAAGTAATGTATGTTTGGATGGATGCATTGACAAATTACATCACGATTCTTGGTTATCCAGATCAAGACATTTCAAACTACTGGCCAGCCACTGTTCAGGTGGTAGGTAAGGATATCTTGCGTTTTCATGCCATTCTTTGGCCGGCTATTCTTCTAGGGCTAGGCCTACCTCTGCCACGCACTATTCTGTCTCATGGCTTTATCCAGGTGGATGGTCAGAAAATTAGTAAAAGCCTCGGCAATGGTATTAATCCGGTCGAAGTTTTGGAAAAACATGGCATTAATGCTTTTCGTTATTTCTTCTCTAAGCACATCGATACCTTTCTTGATGCCGATTTTACGTGGGAAAAGTTCGAGAACGCCTACCGTAATGAATTAGCCAATGATTATGGTAATCTTGTCCAGCGCCTCTCAGTACTTTGTCAGAAAAATTCCGTCGAAAAACTTGATTTTAGTTCGGCTTTTGTCCCAGAATACACTGAACTAATGGAGCGGTTCGAGTTCACCAATGCTATTAACAAGGCCTGGGGGATGATCCAAGACGTTAATCGTCATATCGAAGAGCAGAAGCCATGGCAGCTCGCTAAAACCGATCCTGAGCAGGCAAGAGTAAGTCTATCTGGGCTAGTTAAAGAGCTTCTAGTTGCTAATCACCACCTCAAACCTTTTCTCCCCGTCGCAGAAACCGTTGAGTCTATCTTCACCGGAAGTGGCCAGATTCTCCCTCCAGAAACTCCACTTTTCCCTAAAGATTAATTGTCTATAGAATAAAAAAGTAGGATAATCAAAACCAATCGCTAAAATCGAACCAATAAAAAATAGCCCCATCGGGCTATTTTTTATCTATCACAAATTATTTTTCGTGGCAGTGTCCATCTTTGCAGTGGTGGTGTTTTTCACACTCATCCTCGCCTGCAAGGGTGGTTGCAATGTCGCCAACGAAGAAAGCTAGTACACCAGCTACGATTGGAGCTAGGATGAAGACTAGGACTTCAAGGCCAACTTTGCTAATCAAAGTACCAAAATTCTCAGCTGAAGTTGGGAAGATCTGATACATAATTGCAACTGCTGGGTTCAAGATAAAGTTGTTTGAAATCTTGAAGAAATTGCTTGAGATTACGATTGCAAATAGTACCGCAAGCACCATACCGCCACCAATGATTGCAGCGTAGGTGAAAGCACTACGACGAGACTTGTATTCTTGTGCACGATTGAAGAAGAATGCCAAAGTGAAGACACCCAAGAATTCAATCGCAAGTAATTGCCATAGGTTTGAAGCTTCAACTGCGGTTAGTGCAGGAAGATCAACCTTTGTTTCGCCAGCCATACGGAAGGCATTAACAATGACTAGACCAAGCCAAGCACCGACAACCTGAGCTACCATGTATAGTACGCCACGAATTGCAGAGACACGACGAGTTGCCATCATACCTGCAGTGATTGCTGGGTTTAAGTGTGCTCCAGAAAGAGTGAAGACGGCTAGGGTTACACCAATTACGCCGAATAAAACATAAAGTGGCTGATAGATGCCGAGAGTTAAGAGGAGCATTGTGATAAACATTGTTCCGATTAATTCGCCGATGAGCGCACCCCAGATCTTTGGTGTTTTGAAAATAGTTAGAATATTTTCTTCTGGATCACCTTTTTTAGCGAAGAAATTTGCAAAAATACATTTGCTCTTTTTGTTTTCTTTCATTTTTACTTCGGCTATCTCAGTGACGATTGTTTCCGGTTCGGTTACAGTCACAACTTCTTCCACGACAGTAACTTCTGGCTTTGTATTAGTATTTTTTGGCTTTTCCGTAGACTTTTTAGCCTTCTTGGACTTACTTGTTGCCATATACCTCCTTAAGTAATATTGAATGAATTATAACACATCTGTGGTAAAATACTTAAAGTTTAATTTTCTAAAATGAAAGGTATAGGATGGGAGTAATCGTACATAAAGAACAGGATAAAAATGCAGAGCTTAGTCGCCGTATTGCCGCAGACCTAAAAATAAAAGCGGAACAGACGGCCTTAAGTGCCGACCCTGATCTTGTTAATGATTCAGATTATATAAATGGATCAAAGACCACCAGTCGCTACGGTTGGGTTTGGCTCATCCTTGTTGGTCTCGCTATTCTTTCCCTAATTCTTATTGTTGTTATCTAGTACTCTTTATTCTAAAGTCCAAGTTTTCCTATTTTCTCTCAAAAAACCACTAAAAACAGAGTATAATAAGAGATAGATATGAAACTTACAGACCTAAAACAGGCCCTAAAAGATCTTGGCCTTGAATATAGTAAAATTAAAGACCTCCCAGCTGAAGAGCGTAAGGCTTTTGGGCAGGAAATTAATCGTCGCAAAAATGAAATCTTAGCTCAAATCCAGACTGAAGAAGAAAAATTGGCAGCAGTCGATATTAAGCCCATCGATCTCACCGCTCCTATGGCTGAAAATTCTACTCCGAAGAAAAATAGGCGTGGCAGCAAGCATCCTCTCATGGTTGAACTTGACAAAGTAATAGATATATATTCTAATATGGGATTTGAAGTCATGGAATCCACTCAGCTTGACGACGAATTTCATATGTTTGAGTCGCTCAACTTCCCTGAAGGTCATCCCGCCCGCGATGGTTATGATACCTTCCGCACCAAAGAAGGTTTTATCCCTCCAGCTCATACTTCTACCATGCAATATCGTGCGCTCACCTCTCGTCGAGACCAGCTTGAAACCGAAGGTCAGATTGCTGTAGTCATTCCTGGCCGCGTCTTTCGTAATGAAGATGTTGATGCTACTCATGAGCATACTTTTTACCAATGTGAAGGTGTTTTTGTTTCCAAAACTGCCACCATGGGGCAGATGCTTGGCGTTCTTAAAAATTTCTTCGAAACCTATTATGGCCAAACTTTAAATACTAAAACTCAGCCAGGCTACTTCCCATTCACCGAACCTTCTCTCGAATTTCAAATCGAGAAGCCAAAAGCCCTCGGCGGCAAAGGGGATGGTTGGTTAGAAATGATGGGCTGTGGCATGATTCATCCCAATGTTTTAAAAACCGCTGGCATTGATCCCACAATTTACAAGGGCTTTGCTTGGGGTGGCGGCATTGACCGTCTTGTCATTCTCAAATACCAACTTGACGACATTCGTTTCTTTGAATCTGGTAAACTTAATTTCTTGGAGGAATTCTAATGCTTATTTCACTTAATGCCCTAAAACGTTATGTTAAAATTCCAGAATCTCTCTCTACCGAAGATTTGATGAAACTGATCGGCTCTCGTCTTGTTGAAGTGGAGGGAACTGAAAATCTCGCTGAAAAATACCAGAATATCTACGTCGCTAAGGTTGTTAGCTGTACTGACATTCCAGATACGCATCTTCATCTCTGCGAGGTAGATGCCGGACCCCTCAATCAAGAGTTTGGCAAACTGGAAAACGGCTTAATTCAAGTTGTCTGTGGTGCGCCAAATGTTCGTGCTGGCCTCTCTGTAGTTTGGCTTGCTCCTGGCGCCATCGTTCCTACTACTTATGGCACAGAGAATTTCCAGCTATCTGTCCGTAAACTTCGTGGTTATGAAAGTTATGGCATGATTGCTGGCGCTGATGAGCTCGGATTTGGCACCGATCATAAATATATTGCTGAGCTTCCATCTGACTTGGCACAGCCCGGCACTCCAATTGCTGAGGCATTAGATTTAAACGACCTCATTATTGACATTGAAAATAAATCACTCACACATCGTCCAGATACTTTTGGACTAATCGGTTTTGCGCGTGAAGTTGCTGGGATCCTAGGCCAGCCATTTAAAAATCCTGCAATTTTTGAGGGTGACTTAGCTACACAATCAGAATTTATCCGTAATAATTCTAATAACACTTCAGATGTCAAGAGTCCAGTTATTGAAATCCAGGATCAAACATTATGTCCTCGCTACTCCTGTGTTGTCGTCGATCAAACCCAGCTTAAGTTTGATCAAGATTCTACTGATTTTGAGCGCACCCTCACTCAAGACGGCGTTCTGCTTTATAAATCTGGTATGCGACCTGTTTCGCCAATTGTTGATGCGACAAACCTAACTATGCTTGAGACTGGCCAGCCTCTGCATGCCTTTGATTATGATAAATTTATTGCTATCGGTGGTACTGATTCCCCAAAAATCATTGTACGTGCTGCCAGGGAAGGTGAAAAAATCACTTTAATTGATGATACTGAAATCGAACTTAATACAAACGACATTGTGATTACCTCCAATGATATCCCAGTTGCCCTAGCTGGCGCCATGGGTGGTAAAAATACTGAAATTGATGCAAGTACAAAACGAATCCTTATCGAATCTGCCACTTTTAGTCTCTATAATCTACGAAAAACCCAGATGGCTCATGGTATTTTCTCTGAGGCTATCACGCGTTTCACTAAAGGCCAACCAGTTTTTGGTACAGTGCCAGCGTTAAAATCCTGCCTAGAAAAACTTGGTATTAAAGATACTTCTAATCTCATTTTTGCTGACTGTCTTGCTCAAAGCCCTGCTCAGCAAACCATTAAACTTGACTTAAGCGACCTTAATCAAACACTAGGTTCCGATTTTACATTAGAGCAAGTTAAACAAACACTCTCTAATGTTGGTTTTATGGCGGATATTCTCCCAGACAACCAGTTCTTAAATGTTACTACCCCGTTATGGCGTACCGACATCCATATTAAAGAGGACCTCTACGAGGAGGTTGGCCGTCTCAATGGTTTTGATAACATTCCACAAACTCTTCCGCTCCGCTCTTTCAAAGGTAGCCCAAAAAATCAGCTTTTTGCCCTCAAGAGTGAAATTCGCAACATCCTTTCAGATCAACAGGGCGCTAATGAACTCCTCACTTATAGCTTCGTTTCGCAAAATCTTCAGCAAAAAGTAGGTGAAGACATTGCTGATAGTTATGAGATTAGTAATTCTATCTCTCCAGAGCTCCAATGTTTTAGACAGTCCATAACTCCAAGCCTACTCGAGAAGGTCTATGAGAATCAAAAAGCTGGATATAAGGATTTTATTCTCTATGAAATGAACCAAGTCGCCAAGCGCTCCTTTGGCTTTCTTGCGGACCAGACCCCAAAGCTCGAATCGCATCTCTCAATCTGTCTTGAGGGTGATTTCTATCGAATTAAAGAGCTCTGTCTCGCCCTTGGCGCTCGTCTCGGTCTTGAATTTAAGTTTGTCGAATATCAGGAGCAGCAATACCCATATTTTGAGCCACTTCATTCGGTCCGTATTCAGCTCGGACAAGAAATCATTGGTTGTCTTGGTGAGATTAAATATTCTGTACTTAAAAAACTGAAGCTAAAAGAAGTTTCTGCCCTTGAGCTAAATCTTGAGCCATTACTTAATACTCCTCGAATCTTGCGTGGCGCACAAAAGATCAGTCGCTTCCCATCCGTCTCGCGTGATCTCACTGTTAAGACTCCAGACACCGTCTCTTATGCTACACTTGAACAGGAAATCACGCGTGCTCTCGCCCAAGATTCTCTGATTCATACCTTGGAGCCAGTCTCCATCTATCGACCATCAGAAAATGACACTACCCGAAATTGCAGCTTTCATCTTAGCTTTGCCAGTACGGTAAAAACTATGAGTGCAGATGAAATCTCTGCTATAATGAAACAAATTGAACAAAATATTACAGCGCTCGGTGCTGAGATTATCTAATACAAATACCGAGAAAAACTAAAGGAGGTTTATGCAAGAAAAAGAATTAAAGACCAGTTTAGGTCAACGTATTGTAATTGGGGTGATTGCCGTTCTACTCCTGTCTTCTACTATCGCAATTTATGCTTTGATCGTACTTAATGGTGAAAAGAATAAGCAGACTTCTTCCACCAAAAAAGAAGAACTGGCGGTAGTTACTAAAGAGCTCTCTGCTAAGCAAGACGAACTAAAATCTGCTTCTGATAAAATGTCGAAGCAATATTTTGATACACTTGCCTCTTTCCGCAATAAGATCAAAGCCTATAATGGTACTTCTGTAGAAGACGCTGGTCTCAAAACCTTTGACCTTAAAAATGGCACGGGTGCTGAAATCACTGATAAAACCACTTCATACTATGCTTACTATGTTGGTTGGTGTGCCAATGAATCTGTTTTTGACTCCTCTTTTGATGATGCCAAGAATCCAAAGAGTCTCAAAGAGCCGCTTGCAGTCACTAATCCAAATAGCTTAATTGCTGGCTGGTCTGAAGGAATCAAGGGCATGCGATTTGGTGGTGTCCGTGAGATTGATATTCCAAGTCCACTCGCCTATGGTAGTGAACGTGAAATCTGTGGCAGTAAAAACTCCCCTCTCAAATTCCTAGTTCTTCCTATTGAAGTCTCCGAGGACTATAAAAAACTTTCCACTGAGTATAACCAAATCTACGTTAAGTATCGTAAGCTCCAATCTGAAATCAATAGCATCGGCGCCTAAGTCTTTAAAACTACGGCTCTAAGTAAGTCAGAAATTATCCTCCGCTACTCTAACCCCTCAATGTATTGTATTTGAGGGGTTAGTTTAGGTCCTATATTGACAAATAAGCAATAGTATTATATAATAAAGCAGTAACTATCGAGTCCGCAGAAAGCGGAAGAGTTTGCACATTAAAAAGGAGGGAATGTGCTATGAAGTTTGATATTATTTGCGGGGCAATATTATGGGTATTGCCTATATTACTTGGACTACTTTCAGTGAAAGTGGTCGGTGTTAAGAAGGGGAGACTGGAAACCGAATATCGTTTCGGCAGTATCGGTGCTCTAGTCATCCTTTTCGGGTCTTTTATAATGATTCTCATGTTCGTTATCATGGGCGAAATGAGGGACTGGGATAGAT
>CAUQIL010000020.1:0-9576 GCA_963518195.1 uncultured Candidatus Saccharibacteria bacterium
CCGTCAGGACCGCCCTTATTAATATAAATTTCGTGGCGAAAAGATACGGCACCATCACCACCTTTGCCGGCTTTTAGACTAACTTTTGCAGTATCACAAAACATATTACTCTTATTTTACCATTTTAGCGACTATGAATAAAGAGGTAGCCAGACCAGACACTTTGAGGGACGGTTTTGCGGCCAACATGACCCCAACCAGCGATACCATTCATATCAGAAATAGTAATAGTTCCATCGTCATTTACCGAATCCACAATACCGACGTGACCATAATAACCAGAGTCAGTTTGGAAAACGTCACCAGCCTGCGGGTTAGTACCACGACTAGACGGGAAGTTGGAGATTAGAGCGTTATCCCAAGTATTAGCATTACCAAGGCCACCTGGAAGAACATAACCACCACCCAGCTCATAACGACGTTGCCAGGCGTACCAAGTACACCAACCCCATGGCATCTGGTTGGCAGAAGTCCAATAGGTACGATAATAGACAGACTGTGTATAGCTTTGCGATTGAGAGTTGGTTATGCGAGGAGCGACATAATCTGGGCGTTCGGTTTCTGGAAGATTACCATCCGGAAGAAGAATTGAAGTACCAGCTGCAAGGCTTTGGTTCAACTCAAGGTTATTTGCAGCAATAATCTCATCGCTTTTTGCCCCATATTTACCAGCAATTGAGTCAACAGTATCGCCACTTTTAATCTTATAGACGAAACCAGCACGGGATGGTAGATAAATTACTTCACCCACTTTTGGTTCATATGTGTTCTTGAAGTTATTGGACCAGCGGACCATAGTTTCGGTAACACCACAAGCGGCATATTTTCCAGTGATAGAGGCAATTGTGTCACCCTCAACAACGGTGTAGGCAATTGCACCAACTTTAAGACAGCTAGTAGCTAGAGGCGCAATTGGCTTCTCCATTTTTTCAGTAGAAACCTGACCGGAATCACGAAGAGTAGTGAGGGAGTTATAATTAACATTAACAACTTCTGATGAAGCCAAGCTAAGATTACTGGCAAGTTCGGAGACGACATAAAATTCGGAAAGCTGGTCAGTCGAGACAGCATAGTCTTTTTTCGAGATCGATTGAAGATTTAGATTATTTATCGATTCGTCTATATGTTTATTTTTTGAGCCATAGTTAATAAGTCCCATGGTTGCGAGAAAAACAAAGAGATATGGAATAATCTTCAATTTACTTTTTAATTTATTGCGTTTATTCTGTTTTTTCGTTGTCATAACTTGCCGATATTTCCACCTAGAGTCCAACGTTACAGAGTTTTTGACAAAAGTCACGTTTTTTCTGCTCGTGCTCAGTATCGGTTACACTATAATACATCTTTCCATCGTCTCCTGTCAAGAAATAATACATAGATTTCATATTCTCATCTGGCTCAGCAACTGCTAAAAGTGCTGAAATAGATGGACTACAGATAGGACCTGGAGGCAGACCTGTATGCTTTCTAGTATTATATAGACTATCGGTTTCAAGGACGACAAGATTATTGTTAGGATCGTTTTTATTGCGATTCGGGTTGACTAGGTCGGCCGCATAAGTAGCAGTCACGTCTGAACCTAAACTCCAGCCACGACGTAAACGATTCTGGAAGACCATTGAAACCCCCGGCATATCCTCCGTATGGGCTTCTTTTTGAATAATTGAGGCAAGGATAATCCCCTCCCTTAAGGTAAGCCCACGCTTCGCGAACTTCTCTTCTAGCTTATTTAGATTGGCAATATTATTTAGCTGATCAATCATGGTTTTAAAAATATGCTCTACCGTTTCACCTTGATAAAATTGATAAGTTTCTCCATATAGATAGCCTTCGAGTGCGACACTTTGTGGCTGTAATTGGTTTTCTAAACGTCCTTCAGGGCTATATAGGCCTTTTAGGACTGGACTATCATATTGTTTTGCCAAGGCAGCATCAATTTGAGCATCTTGATAGCCGAGTTTGATTAATTTCTGACGAATGTCAGTGATTGTCTCGCCAGGCAGGACAGTGAGATTAAAAACGTTATTAGAAACTGCACCCTGCTCAAGTAGATCTGCAATTTGCGGCGTGGACATATTAGTACGTAGGTGATAGATGCCAGATTTAATCTTTGAAGACTTTTGATTCAGCTTTAAATAAAACTTGAAGATTTCGCTTGAATGGATCAAATTCTGCGTTTTTAAACGTGCAGAAATTTCGTTAATCGTCTCATTGGTTTTGATTTCAAAAGTTTGATAACGACAATCTGCTTCCTTCTCTTCTTCGGTTCCAACAGCTGCTTCGGCTGGAGAATTATAGAGACAGTTGAGATTTTTTACGGGTAACAATTGTTGCTGATACCAGTGATACGCCCCACCTATCCCTATTCCTCCTAGCAGAAGAAGAATAAATAAACTAATTACTGCTTTTTTAATAAAGGAATTCTTTTTTTTGGGCATTTTTTCATCTTGTTCTTGAGATTTTAAGTTCGTCTGACTACCTTCAATGACTCCGGCAGAAGTAAATTCAACAGGTGCGAGCGTTTGTTGATTACTAAGAGCAGATTGCAGGCGCTCTACAAAGTCCTGCAAAATAATGGCAGCAGACTCGGCATCAATTTCGCCTTTCTGATAATTATTTTTTCGACTTTTTAAGCGGTTTTCAGCCTCAACAGAGGTGAGTGACTCATCCTGAAAATAAATTTTTAGACCAGGAATTGTGGCTGCAATACGTTCCGTAAATGACTTCACAAAGTCCGACTGCGCCGTTTGATTACCATCATTACTGCGCGGCATGCCAATAACGAGTACGTTTGAGTTATGAAAACTTAGCTTGCGCTGAATTTCCGAAATTTCTTGACCGTTTACATTAATATAGCCGTCAGGAATAGCAATTTTAGTTGTTGTATCAACACGGGCAACGCCAATACGTACTGTACCAACATCCAGTCCAATTATTTTCATCTCACCACCTTAGTTTTCTTCAATTGTAATATTTACACTAACTTTATTAATATCTTCCGGGATACTGCGCACCCATGGGAAGGAAGTATCAACCTTAACTTCACTAACACCATTGATGGACTTAATTAAGGTAGTAACTTCGCCAATTTTCTTGCCAAGGGATTTATCAAGAACAGTTTTCTCCGTAACTTCTGGACCAGTTTTAACAATGGCTTTAAGTTTAGCGGAGGACGCATTATTTTCTTGGAAGCGTTCAATAAATAATGAACCGATTTCATAAATTTTCTGGTCTTCCCCAAGGCGACTACTGACAAGAGTGCGGATATATTCTTCGATTGCTGACTTATCAAGGACATTTACTTTATAAGTAACTTTTGCAAGCAATTTAGCTTTTCCTTCCGCAGCGACCTCCCCGATGGCAGGGCTAGGAATAGCATCGCCAAGAGTCTTTTTATAGCTTGCCTCTATTTTTAGTTCGGTTTCCTTAACCTTGGCAAATAATTCTTCTTTACCATCGTCAATTTGATTGGCCTGATTCTTAGCCTTTTCAACGTCACTTGCGGTAACGATTTTAACAATTTTATCGGTACCACCAGTAAAGGCACTGGAGTTAAAGGCGTCAACTTTTTCGACTGAAGATTGCCATCCAGAAGCAACTGGATCGATATTGAATCTAGTGCCCCCCTCAAAAGCAACAACATCAACGGTCTTACGAATCTGACAGGTGTTAGTGGTACGCACGGTACAGCTAGTAGTGGAACCATCCCAACTAAAATCAGTACTAGCAATAGTGAGGTAATTAAGGTTTCCCTTCGCAAAGGCGCTGCCAATTGGTACTGAAATACGGTCAGGATTACTCGGAGAAGCAGTTGAGGTGGAAAAACTGAAGTTAGCGGTGAGGGTCAGCTTGCCACTTGCTTTTTCACCATCATTGCGTTCACCGGTGGCTTCAAATTCAATGGAGCTTTCTTTTTCAAGGGTTTCCGATTCAAGCAGAATCTTACCTTCTTTATTAACAGCTTGGTCGGATGCAGTAACTAGTGTAATATTCTCGGAGAAATTATCTGGTGTGGTTTTAATCTTCACCATAATTTTAGCGGCTGGCGCAAGGACGAAGGCCCAGACGCTACCAATAATTAGAACAATGAACAGGGCGACACCTAATATGATCCATTTTCTAAGAGACTCAAAAGTCGGAATCTTCTTGACGGATTTTTCGTCACTTTCTTCTGTGTCTTGCTCAAGTTCGTTAGAATCTAGATCCTCTACTAGGTTTGACTTCGATTTGGTCGCTAAAGTCAAATTATCTTTTGCGGTGTTTTTTGGTTCAGCTTTTTTCACTGATTGAGGTTCAGTAGTTTTTGAGGCCTGGGAGGTACCCTGTTCAGGCTCTTCTACATCATCGAGCTCGCTGATATCCTGATTCTTTAGGCTCGATTTATGAGAAATTGGAGCATCTTTATATTCACTTGGCAGAACTGGCCTAGATTGAAGATTTTTGGAAAAAGGCAGGCCAGATACGGCTGCTAATTTCATTAATACTGGATCAAGCGTAACTATGACGACGGCTTTATCAAGATTTTTTGCTGTTTTTGCGATTAATTTTAGATTAATAGCACTACGCAGAACGCTGAGTTTTTTGGGCGGAACGAGAGCGACCACTTTTTGTTTTGACGACTTAAGATGATTGATAATATCGGTAATATCATCCTCTGGCTCTATATAGTAGGTGTCCTTATTCATGCTCCGATTTTATCACATTACATAGTTTTTATGTTAAAATTTAGGCAATGAGTATTTTTAACTTGATTAAGAAAAAGGAGCCAATTAACAACGGACAGGCGCCACAAAATCCGGCTACAGCACAGTCGGCTAATCTTGCTAATTTAGTATTAAATTCGATCGACGAAGGCGTAATGATTGTTCACTCTTCTGGAATTGTTGTATTAGTCAATCCAGCTGCGATGAGACTGCTTGGGACGAGTGACCCAAATATGGTCGAAAATCTACAACTTGCTTCAATTCTTAATCTTGAAAACTCTGAAGGTACGAAGATTGAAGATGATGTTAATCCCGTGCTTAGAGCTGTGATGAACGGTGAAAATTTTGAGACTCGCGATCTAATATTAGTGAGTGTTCAGGAGCAGAGAAGGCCGGTAGCAATTTCTGTAGTTTGTACCACCACTGGCCAAAATGAGCGAATTATCACACTGCGTGACATTGCAAGAGAACTCGAGGAAGAAGGCGAACAGGCAGACTTCATCTCGACAGCGTCGCATGAAATGCGTACACCAGTTGCTTCGATTGAGGGGTATTTGGGATTAGCTTTAAATCCGAAAACTGCAACAATCGATGAGCGTGCTAGAAAATACCTTGAGGAAGCTCACGCGTCATCGAAACACTTAGGTCGATTATTTAAGGACTTGCTCGATGTTACAAAATTAGATGATAAGAAAATCCGAGTACAGCTCACCCCAGTTGAGATGGCCTCAACAGTGCGATCGATTGCGAATGGTCAAGTGCCAATGATGAGCGAAAAAGGTATTCATTACACTTTTGGTGCCAATGCGGCAAGATCGGATAATGCAACTAGAGTAGTTAATCAGGAAGTTTACGCAAGTGTTGATATTGATTTTCTGCGTGAAGCGGTAAATAATTTGGTAGAAAATGCAATTAAATATACGGCCTCTGGTGGAGGTATTTGGGTGAATGTACGCGGGGATGACGACCGTGTTTTAATTAATGTGACTGATACTGGAATTGGGATTTCCCCAGATGACCTTAAGCATGTTTTTCAGAAATTTTATCGTGCAGATAATTCACAAACTCGAACAGTGGGCGGAACTGGTCTTGGACTTTATCTGGTTAAGCAGAGGGTTGAGGCAATGGGGGGTAAGGTTTGGGCGGAGAGTTCGTTTGGTGAAGGCTCCACCTTTTATCTTTCATTCCCTCGCATTACAGCTGAAGAATATCAACGTCGAAAACAGATAGCCTCTAATATCGAGGCAATGAGTCAGAACGCACAAACGCTTCCTACTCAACCAACGATGCAGGATCCACAAGCGGCTATTTCTCAACCAATGATGCAGGCTCCACAACCGGATACTTCTCAACCAATGATGCAGCCGATGACGCAACCTGCGGCGCTACAGTCACCCATACAACAAACCTCACAACCTATGACCGTACAATCACCTACACAACAAGTCTCACAACCTACGGCTATACAATCACCTACACAGCAAGCCCCGCAGCCTTCAATACAGGAGGCCATTCCAGTACAGTCATTACAACCAGTAGCACCCCAAGGATTACAATCAGTTACGCAGCCGACTGTGCAGCAGTCAGCGATGACGCAGTTCTCACAACCGGCTACACAGCAGTCGCCCGCCATACAACAACCGGCTTTGTCACAACCAGTACAGCCACCACAGCAAAACATGCAGCCTTTACAACCTCCGCATCAGCCTTTACAGCCGGCAGCAATGCAGCCATTAAATAGCCCGCAACCTACAAGCAATAATCAACAATTACCAAATAATAATTAAAGGATAGATATGGCAAAAATATTACTTGTCGAAGACGATCAAAGCTTAAGAGAAATTTATGGAATTCGCTTGACGGCGGAAGGCTATGAGATTGTACCAGCTGGAGATGGCGAGG
The DNA here is from genome assembly GCA_963518195.1 of uncultured Candidatus Saccharibacteria bacterium. Lineage (GTDB taxonomy): Bacteria > Patescibacteriota > Saccharimonadia > Saccharimonadales > Saccharimonadaceae > Nanosyncoccus. Next base: position 6,606 of record CAUQIL010000020.1, read on the forward strand.
AGGCGTTAGCCGTTGCGGTACGCGAAAGACCAGATTTGATTATTTCAGACGTTATGATGCCAAAGATTTCAGGATTTGACATGTTAGACATTCTGCGTTCGACTCCTGAAACAAAGGATATTAAGGTGATTATGATGACCGCACTTTCTTCAGATGACCAGAGGGAACGTGGCGAGAGCTTAGGAGCTGACCGCTTTTTGGTTAAATCTCAGGTTGGCATTGAGGATGTAGTAAATGCAGTGCATGAGGTCCTGGATCAAAATACTGGAGCGGGGGCATCTAGCACAATAAATAGTGAGTCGGGTTTTAACCAACCTATAGATGGTAGTGGTGTATTCCAGGTTCAACAACAGGTAGAGCAATATACGATTCCGCAGAATCAGCCACAGGCAGAACAATATACTGTTTCACAAAATCAGCCACAGGTAATGCAGCAGACTGCGACACAACAAACCACGACGCAACAGATTACGCCTGATTTTTCTAATCAACCAGTTTACGAACAGCCCAATACGGCTTCTATGCAACAATCTACTCCTCAAAGTCCGTCTTTTAACCAAGTTCAAACTCCAGTACCTCAGAACACACAAGCCCCTAACCCACAAAATGACGCCTATTCAATTAACTCAGTCACGGATGAAAGTGGAATGAATATTAAAGATCAGATGGATCAAATTTTGGGTGGAATGGGGTCTATCTAAATATCACATATATGATATATTTAAGATATGCGTTTAAATAAATTTTTAGCAGAACGACTGGGTATTTCACGAAGAGATGCTGATAATCTGATTAATTCTGGACGAGTTAAGATTGATGGGGTGACCGCTGAGCTTGGAATGCAAGTTCTCGAGACGCAGGACATCTTAGTGGATAATAAAAAGGTGGATTTTTCCCACCAATATAGTTACTTGATGCTAAATAAGCCACGTGGTTATGTCTCTTCAAGAAAACAACAAGGTAATACCCCCACTCTCTACGAATTATTGCCAGAGAAGTGGCAGGCTTTAAAGACAGTTGGACGACTTGATAAGGATAGTTCTGGATTAATACTCTTAACCGATGACGGAAACTTCGCGTTTGAGATGACGCATCCAAGATTCTTCAAGATTAAGACCTATATCGTGGAGCTTGATCACGCAATAGCCCCGTTACATCAGCAGATGATTTCTGACATCGGTATAACATTGCCAGATGGAGTAAGTAAGTTATTTTTGACCAAACTTCCGGATAAGAATGGCCAAATAACTGGAAAAAATCTTCAGGTTGAGATGAGTGAAGGCAGAAATCGCCAAATTCGTCGCACTTTTGCGGCACTTGGTTATGAAGTTACGGCGCTTCACCGTGTTGAATTTGGTAAATATCAACTTGGTGATTTGAAGCCTGGTCAATACCTGGAAGTTAAAAAATAATGATCAAAAAAATAGACCCCGTTAGGGGTCTATTTGATTACTCTTCAGAACTGTCTTCGAGGGCAGAAAGGAGAGAATCCTCAGCGTTGCCACGCTTTTTCTTCTTTGGAGCCTCTGCAAGTTCGATATCAAGCTCAATGCCAGTTAGCTTAGAAGCAAGGCGTACGTTTTGCCCCTGGCGACCAATAGCTACTGACTGCTGATCTTCTGAAACATAAACCTTGGCACGCTTATCTTCAAGCTCGACCTTAATAATTTCAGCTGGACTGAGTGCTTCGCGAATATATTCAGACATGTTATCACTCCAGTTGACAATATCAATTTTTTCACGATCGCCAATTTCATTCATCACGGCCTGAACACGGACACCACGACCACCCACGAAGGTACCGACAGGGTCTACGCCAGGGACGGATGAAGAAACTGCAATCTTGGTACGACGACCCGGCTCACGAGCAATGGCATGAATTTCAACAGTGCCGTTTTCAATTTCAGGGACTTCCTGTACGAAAAGCTGCTTAATGAATTCAGATGAACCACGAGAAACTAGTAAGTCAGCGCCACGTTCATTGCGCTCAATAGCCTTAATGAGAACTTTAATGCGTGAACCTACTTTATAATATTCACCCTCGATCTGATCTTGTTTTAACATTAAACCAGTAGCTTTACCAAGATCCACACGAACAAGGCGTGGTTCGACGCGGGAAATTGTACCATTGATAAGAGTGTTAACTTTATCTTCATAAGCGGTAAGAATTGCGTCATGCTCAGCTTCGCGAAGACGCTGAACGATGACTTGCTTGGCGGTCATAGAAGCAACACGACCAAAGGTGGTAACTTTGTGTGATTCTTCAACAATTTCACCAATTTCCTTACCGCCAGCAAGGTCGGCTGGGATTTCGGTGGCTGGATTGTATGCTAGGCCGTCTTCAATAACTTCCTTAGCAACATATACTTCAGCTTCACCATTATCAAGGTTAAGGACAGCGCGAACGTTCATATCCTTATCACCTTCTTCTTTGCGCCATGCGGCAGCAATAGCGGTTTCAATAATATTTAAGACTACCTCCTCTGGCAGGCCTTTTTCCTCTGAGATGACTTTGACCATTGAGGACATTTGTTTAAGATCTAATCCCTCCATTTAATCCTTTCTATTTTCATATAAATTATTTATCTATCGAGCTTGAGTCTAAAATATCCGACCTTTCGGCCGGATAGAATATTCAAGTATGTTTTTATTATAACAAACTTCACTCAGAATAGCAAACAGAAAATATTCTGCTTGTGGTATAATAAGATTAACTAAATAAAGAGAGTTATGCAAGGTACTAAACAAGAGACAACAACAGCGCATAAAATTAAGCCCGAGAATATTTTGTTGGCCCTTGATATTGGTACAGAATTTGTGAAGGCTGTGATTGCCGAAAAAACTAGCGACGACAATCTAAATATTATTGGTGTGGCTAAAGAGCACCAGAGTATGGGAAATATGTATGCAGGGGCAATTGCGGATATCCAAGCAGTGGTTTCAACTTGCGAAAAAGCATTGTCTCGTGCTG
>CAUQIL010000021.1:0-8778 GCA_963518195.1 uncultured Candidatus Saccharibacteria bacterium
CAGGCGGCTCATAACCGCTTGGTCGTTGGTTCGAGCCCAACCGCCCCCACCAATTTTAAAACGACCCCAGGTCGTTTTTTTAGTGTAAGCTGTTTAAGATTATAAAGTGTTACAATATATTCTATAAGCGAGAAAAATATGGTGCAAAATTTAGAATCTAAAAACTCTATTAATCAAAATCAAAATTCTTCTAACGAATGGGATGATGTTGCTAAAATGGCGAAGGAGGTTTGGCGACAAGAGACAGAAAAAGCTCCAGATTATGCCGCAGATTTTTATCGAGCCGCCCTTGATGTTACAAAAGACTTTGATCGTCGAAAGCAGACTCTTGAGTCAGAAAATCAAAAAATGAGCAGGACCGAGTTTGAAAAATGGGAAGATGCCTTATCTGATGAAATTGGTTATGCTAAAAAAGAGCTTGAGAAAACGGATAATACACTTGAAACGATGGCCGAGTGTGCGCAACATATGATTCTTACAACTGATGAAGAAAAGACCTATAAAACCATCGAGGCTCAAGCAGGGAACTATTATCATGAAAGATCAGCTGCTCTCAAACAAGCCATCGAGTCTTCTGGACAATCAGAGTCCAAGCAGGACCTTGATAGTATCAGAAAATTCTACTATGCCGTAGTAGACCATCTTGATTATAGATATCCCATGCCAGGAGAGGTTGAAAGGCGAGGATATGAGGAGTTTGAAAAAGAACGCACTCTATCCCACAATAATTTAATAAAAGCCTTTAATGATATTAATGATTTGGCTAGAAAGTACCACGTTCGCCCATTTACTATCCGTAATTTCTGTCCAAGTGATGCTCGTGAGAAAAAAGATCAAACTCCTGCGGTTGCTAGATTGATGAAATATGACCGATATGTTCTCCAAAGTTTTTATATTGCTGCATTTTCTTCTGAAGAGCAACAGAGAAAAGCTAAGCAAGAGCGTGAGAATCGTCTAGGTATCTACTAAGTCGCTACAATAGTCCTAGTTAAAACATTCAAAATCTTCAAGACGCACTGGCTACTCTAACCCCTCAAGTGCAACACTTCGAGATCTATAGACCTTGAAGTGTTGCACTTGAGAGGTTAATTTAGGCTGTTCTTTGACAAAAATTATAAAACATGCCATAATATATTATCTAGACATTCTAAAAGGGGGTGATTTTATGTCTAAAGATATAAAGTATGTAGAGATCATTAATGCAATTCCGAGCGAGGAATTTCGTCTTAGATTTGTCAAAGGAGTCTGCAAGACTAAGCCATTTGGCTCTCTCGCTTCTTTCAAGGCGAAAAACCTTTCACAGGAAGAAAAGACTGAGTTACGCGCAATTCTTTGCGATAATGGTTTTCCATTTGAGCTCACAGGTTCTGACCAGGAACTCGACAGGATTGCCACAGCTATATTTGATCGTATTGCTACGCTTTAATCCATACCCCCGCCCGTCGGGGGTTTTGTCTTTTCTTGTATTTTCTCCCCACGCAGACTATAATCATAAGTACTATGGATAATTCCAATAATGATCAAGTCTTTCACAGTAGCAATATCGCAAATCAGACACTAGCTGGTTCTGCAGCTGATCCTTTTACTTTGACTGATAAAGAGAAAAAACGTCAAGAAAAACAGGTAGAACTAAATGATAAGCGCATGCGAAGAGCTACAATGAGGGCCGCTAAAAAAGCTGAACGTACGGCTAAATTTGCCGCATTCCGTCAACGTCTTGGTCATTGGCGAAAAAGTAACCCCCTTGTCTTTATCTTATCTTCGGTGGGCGCTTCAATCCTCATTCTTGCCATCATCGTTGGTGCCAGCTGGCTGATTGTTTCGCGGATAACTCGCGAAAAAGCCACAACTCGCACAGCCAATAACAATATTGACCCTACTGACTATATTTCCGTGAACTGTAGATGCGCCAAGGGCTCTCAAGCTTACAATGATCTTAAGGAGGATTATGATATGGCTGCGGAGCGTGAAAAGAGAATTATTGACAATTTTGACAATAAAACCGCCACTCCATTCCAAACTATTGAATTTATTAATGCGGTTATTGGTTCAGGTTATCTAGAAGATACCTATGACTCTGCTGGCAACCTGAATACCGTAAAAGCTTTTGATAATTACAATCAACGAATTCAAACTGCTAATATTACTAACGATGATCAAAAAGCTCTCCTTGAACTATACTCTCTTAGTATCTACAACACAGCCAAACAATATAATCAGACCTTAGAAAAACTTTTTAATTACATTCCTGAAAATATGTTTGACGGCACCAAATATATCTACTACAGTATTTCCTACGAAGCCTACAAGGGGCTTGGCTATACTGAAAAAGCTGATTCTATAGCTAAAATCCTAGAATCAATTCCTTACGGCTCCGGTTCTTTTTAGTCCCTCTAGTCCAGCCGTTTTTAATTCTTGTCGTAGTTCTTCATCTTTAAGCTTATGGTAAAACCTAAAATGCTCATGTATAATAAAACTATGCAAAAGATGCGTCATCGTTTTGGCTTCACTATCATTGAAGTCATGCTGGTTTTAACTATTTCCACTGCTCTTGCAATGGCAATTCTAAGCACTATAACCACCAATATTCATCGACAGCGTTTTTTAGACTCTTACACAGATCTCGCAAATTATCTCCGTAGTGCTTATTCTGCTACTATTAATGTGCAAAATCCTAGATTATTTACAGAAGACAGCGGTTTTTCTTGCACCTTAAACTCACTCTGGGATGAAAACGGACGCCTTACGACAAATACCGACACCGATAATTATCCTGGTCGCAGTCGCTGTGCAATTTATGGTAAGCTCATTACTTTCGGCGAGAAAGATCCTGAAACTGGCGCTCCTAGTACAAAAGTTCACATGTACGACATTATTGGACGTGTTTATACCGGTCAAATGAATATTGAAAATTCCACCGGTGACAATGCCATTAATTCACTTAAGGCCGTTGCTACCAATGTTGTCACTCTGAGAAGTGCTCCAGGCTCCTGTCGAGTGCATTTTGCAGGACAAGAGTCCTCATATACTCCACAATGGCAAGCTAGAATTGAACAAACCGCTAATCAAGAATTATTACGTGGCGCTATCATGATCGTCAGGTCTCCAGTTTCCGGTACCGTTCATACTTATTACTATGATCAGCCAGGTCAAACTTTTGATGTCGGTGATTTACTCGAAAAACTCAACCGTAATGCCCCTAATCAATCCTGCGAGACTGCTAGCCTTGATCAGTACCGCCCCTATGCCAGTAGCGCTCTGCTTTATGGCGCACTCGGTGAAGTTGTTTCTGGCACGTCTAATATCCTAGAGTACGAGCTTAAAGATTCCAGAATGCAAAATAAACAAGATTTTACTCTGTGTGTTTCCTCTGATGATATTCCTCTCGCCCCCAAGAGGCGTCGACCAATTCGCATTAAAGCTGATGGCAACAATTCTTCCGCAGTTCAGTTAGTCGATATCGATAGTAATGATAATCCCTGCCAATAGTGGCGTATAATGGTAATGTATATGTTAAACTCTTCTAAAAATTTAAAGGTCACTCAGACTAAGAATCGTCTCTCTAAGGATTTCTCCCTTACTTCTTCTCGCCGTGGCGATACTATTATTGAGATTATTTTCTGTTTTACTATTTTTTCAATCATTACCATTGTATCGATTGGCCTCATGAATCGAAATCTTTCGCTCATTCAAGGTACTCTCGAGGTTTCCATGGCCAGAAATGAAATCGAAGCTCAGGCCGAAGCGATTCGTTTTATTCACAACTCTTATCTTTCAGAGCGTGAGTTAGTCCGCGATCAGAATATTGACCCCACGAAGTGGCAGGAATATCGTGACCTCTGGCAACGGCTTGCTAGCGTACAGAATGGTTTAAATAATAACCCTATTAAGATTTCTAAATACAGTGAACAGAATTGTCGTCAGTATTACGATGCAGCCAATGTTGCCGGTGAGGTTCATAATATTTTTAGCGATAAGGCCTTTATTGTTAATACTAGGAAATTAGACCCCAAAAATCCCGATAGGACAATTGTTTCGGCAAGGGAATATCAGTCACTCTTTCAGGAGGCTTCTTTGTATCCTCGTCTAGTTTTTTCAAATTCTTCACAGGTTGGAGCTTCTAATGGAGCGGACAGTTCTGCCAACCTCAATGAGTCAAATTCTGGTAGTAACTTATATCTCACTCCCGCCTTCGTCACCCCTTATCGTATAGAGGGTCTTTGGGTTATTGGTACCCGTGATGTCACGGGTGTCAGCAATCCTGATGCTATAGACGACTCCGGTCTTGACCAGCAAGCTCCAGAATTCTACGATTTCCATATTCGTTCTTGTTGGTATGGCCCAAATCGCAATATCCCTTCAATCATTAGCACTATTATTCGTCTTTATAATCCGGAGTTTATTAAAAAAGATTAGTATGCGAAGAATAATTCAAAAAACCACCAGCAAAAACCACTCCAAAAAAGGCTTTACTATTATGGAGCTCTCTCTCGGCCTTGCTTTTATTTCTGCTCTTCTGGTTATGGTCTCCATTATCTCTATTCATATCTCTACGACCTACCATAAGGGGCTAGTTATCCGTGCAGTTAATTCGACCGGTCGTCTCTTAGTAGATGATCTTTCACGTACAATTGCTGCTGCACCTGCAAGGGCGCTTACTGACATCTGTCGTGCCGAGTATGCTTCAGATAAAGCGGAAATGCAAAAGTGTCTAAACGATAATGCCCGCATGTATGTTTATCAGCAAAACTACGGAACGGTTAGACTACGATCAAATGGCTCCCTGTTGCAGAATGTCCCAACCAACGGTGTATTTTGTACTGGTCGTCATAGTTATCTATGGAACACTGGTTATGTTTTAAACAGTGAAGATTATGAACTCGTATCCGGAGCTGCCGCCACTTTTAACGATGGTCAGAATGCTGAAAAGAAAGATTTCAAATTGCTTAAAATTGAAGACAGCAATCGTGATCTCTGTTACCAGCACACACTAATGCACACCACCTCAACGGTTCAATATGATTTTGATCATACAAGAAATGATTTTCATCTCAAAGGCTCTATCTCTACCGAGCTTCTTGAGCAATCCGATGATCGTCTTGTGCTCTATGATTTTGTAATCTTCCCAGTCACTCAGCATTCTGTTACACTTCATTCTTTCTATTCTGGCACCTTTATTTTGGCTACCGAACGGGGTAGTATTGATATCACTGGTGTTGGCGAATTCTGCAAGGCCCCTCCGACTGACGGCTTCTCGACCGATTTTACCTACTGTGCAATCAATAAATTTAACTTTGCGGCGAGATCGACTGGCCAAAATAGAAAGGGAGAATAATGAAACTGTTTTTCAAAAAATATCGCTTAGCTCAAGGAGTTAGTACAAAAAAAGGTGCAACTTCCATGATCGTTACCGTTTTCACTATCATTCTCTTTAGTATTATTACTCTTGCTTTTACCAGACTTATTCTTTCTGAGGTCAACCAGACCACTAACTCTAACCTATCTAAATCTGCTTATGACTCTGCTCTTGCTGGTGTAGAAGATGCTAAGGTCGCCCTGCTAAAGTATCACGACTGCTTAAATAAGGGTCATACTGTAAACTCCGGGAATCCTTGCAGTAAAATCATTGCTGCCATGCAAGATGGTGTTCGCCGACAAGATTGCAGCACTGTCTCTAATGTACTTGGTCGTACCATCGATGAGCAACATGGTGTCACTATTCAAGAAGTCAAAGACTCAAGCCAGGATGGTGGCTCTGCTGCCTCAAAGTTACAGGCCTATACCTGCGTTACTATCCAAGAGGATCTTGCAGACTACCGTTCCACTCTCAGCTCTGACACTCGCACCCGTATCGTCCCTCTTCGTACCGATCAAATCCAAAATCTCAGATACATTAATATTAAATGGTTCTCAGACACTAATTACACCACGCAGCAACGTAGTGGTAGTGCTATTAGTTGGGATCAAAATGATGGCCTTCTCCCTAGTGGACAGCACTCGATGTCACCTCCATTAATTTCTGCTGCCTTCTTCCAATCCGACCGTAATTTTAATCTCGGTGAGTTTAATATTGCTAGCAGTGAGAATAGTACAAACCGCGCGATGCTCTTTTTGAAACCCACCAATGATAGTAAGGGGCGTAACGACTTCTCTGCTACTGAGGTCTCTGAAACCTTCGATAAGAATGGTAATCACCTATTTACCGTTAATTGCCAAGAGGGAAGCTTCTTCTGTTCCGCTACCTTTGAGGTTCCCAATACTTATCGAGGTAGTACTGACCGTAATCCTGCTACCACTTTTCTCCTCCTCACTCTCCCATATGGCGCCCCTGAAACCGACTTCTCTGTATCTCTCTATGATTCCAAGCGACAATCAATCAACTTTACTGGCGTCCAGGCTCGCGTTGACTCCACTGGTCGCGCCAACGATCTTTATCGACGGGTCGAAAGTCGCGTTGAACTTGTTGACACCTATTTCCCATATCCCGAATTTGCTATTCAGCTTAATGATGACAAAAATAGCAAAACCCGAAAATCTTTCTATACCACTGTCAACTGCTGGACCGCTGTTGATGGTACTATGGACCAATGTGAGAATTATAACGAAAGTTCAAGCTATAGTCGGTTCTAACTATAAAAAAGTAGCAGTCTTACACCTGCTATTTTTTATGTAAAATACCAAAAAAGAGCATTGCTGCTCTCCTATAATCTTTAATTTGGTGGCGGGGGTTGGATTTGAACCAACGACCTTTTGGTTATGAGCCAAACGAGCTACCAGGCTGCTCTACCCCGCGATAGAACAACTTAATTATAGTGACGTTTAATTAAGTTGTCAACCCCAGATCTCAAAATCTAATTATAATAATTTTCTCGCAGTTACTCTGACGGCTTCAGCTAGACTCATCCCCACATGTGGGGCAGCAGCTACATCAACCACTGTTAATCCGTTTCGCATTGCTAAACTTATCTCTTGTATTAATATTTCTGCATTTGGCGCTACAATTGTTGCTCCAAGAATTTTCTTTTCACGGTTGCAAATTATTTTTACAAATCCATCTTCTGCGCTAGGGCTCCAGGTCGCCTCTTTCTGTGTTAATCCAGATATGGCACTTGTATATTTTAAACCCATCGCCGCGCATTGCTCCTCGGTTATTCCCACGCTTACTACTTTTGGATATGTGTTGGTCATCCGTACAAATCCATTATTTTCGACAATAGTTTTTGATCGACCATTAAACGCTACTGAAGTCGCAATTGCCCCCTCGTAAGTATCTTTCTCGTAAGAGCTGAATGGAAGATCACTAATCTTTTTATTTTCCCTTATTGTAGCCACACCTCCTGCTGCAAAAATATTTTTATTTGAAGTCTGCATCTGATTAGAGACTAGAATTCCTTCAGGAGTATATTTTACATTGGCATTTTCAAGCCCTAAGTCCAACTCTGGCTTCTGTCCAGCAGCCAACACCACACATTCTACTCGTACGGATTTTTTCTGCCCCCCTCGGAGTAGTGAAGCCTTGATTACTCTAGTCTTCCTGCCAGTCGCCAAAGTTTGAATTCCATCATTTTCAACACTTACCACTTTAGTTTCTGTCAAAATCTTAATACTTTTCTTTTGATTGAATTTTGCTTCAATAATCTTCGATGCCTCGAGGTCTTCTTTCGGTAAGATGCGATCATTCATTTCTATCAGAATTACCGAGCTTCCAAGGTTTGCTAGAAACTCACTCGCCTCCACTCCGCTCTGCCCAGCGCCAATTACTAGTGCCACTTTTGGAATACGCGGTAGCCCCAAATATAATTCCGCAGGTGTTGCAAAGCCGGTTTCTTCAAGCCCAGCAACCTCTCCGGTGCTGATTGTTGTACCACTTGCAATTAAGAACTTCTTTGCCGTAATAGTTTTTTTCTCAGTTGCTACCTCAATAGGTGAAATAAATCTTGCACTGCTTCTAATTACTTCAATCTTTGACTCATTTAGCTCTCTCTGTTTCGCCTCAATAAATTCCTCTGTCTTATTTTGTATCTCACTGTACATTGAAGGAAGATTTATTTTCAGCTGATCAGAATTTAATCCAACACTTGACCCCTCTCGTGCTTGGCATAATAGTTGTGAGATTTTTCCGGCCATTAATTGTGAAAAAGCACAAAGCGTATTACCTCCACCAATTAAATCCTTTTCAATAATTGCCACTTTCTTTTTTGCCGATGCTGCCATCATTGCCCCCGCAATACCTGCCGCACCGCCGCCAATCACAACTAAGTCGTAATCAAATTTTTTCATATAATTTTATTCCTTTCCCCTAAAATAAATGCCAAATCCTTATTGTATTTTCTTACCTCCGCAACAATTTTACGGTCGAGATCAGATTGTGTAATCGCTGTTTTGTCTGTCACCCATTGACTAACTTTTTTCGTCACTTCCTTTGCAATTAATTCTGCTGCCCCTTGTTCCAGATTCAAAGCCTTAGCTTCTTTTTTTAAATCTAGCATTAGTTGCTTTTCCGAAAATTCTAGCTCCTTTGCCTGATGCTTTTTAAGTATTCCCATTTTCACTCACCTCTTTCTCATTTATTTTTGAATAATTCTAAATGCCAACAGGAAGATTGCTAAGGTGATGAACAATGTCCCAGATAGGGCCTTCAAAAAGTTTTTATTGTTAAGACGCCATTTTTGAATCTCCACCACTGTCTTTCCGTGTCTCACGGCTAACCTCAAAATCACTAATGGCAGCAGAGCAATTACTGTATATAAGATCAACATTGAAATCTGTAATGGCATG